>JAAYTM010000053.1 GCA_012518015.1 Synergistaceae bacterium | reverse complement strand
ATTTATGGCATGAACTATAGTACCTTCATCAATGGACTCCGTAAATCGGGGATAGAGATCAATAGAAAGATGTTAGCGGAGCTTGCCGTCTCTGACATCGAAGCTTTCGGGCAGTTGGTCGAAAAGGCGAAAGAGGCATTGGTCCAATAAGAATAAAAACTTACGGCCCCATCAAGCTAAAAAACCATGGTATTTGGGTTCCTATCGCTCGTAGTGATGGGAACCTTTTTGATATGATTTTTAAATAAGGGCGAAAAGCTAACTTCGTTAATAAATGCATTTTTATATCGCACGAGAAAAGAAAAACGTCATCCTGCCTACATCACCATTGACTAAAGAAGTGTTAAGATATAATGAACAATGCAAAGAAAGAGATGCTAGGAAAACGCCTGGGCAGAGCCTTGGCAGAAACTGATTTCAGAAACAGAACACAGAACAAGGAGGGGAAATGGTGAATCTGGAATCTAACGCTATCAAGGATGTAAAAGAGACCTTTATGAAAGAATTGGATCGCGCTAAAGGGTCGGAGGCACTAAACGAACTTCGCATTCGATATCTGGGGCGAAAGGGAATAGTAACCCAGATGTTAAAGAGTTTAGGCACCCTTCCACCGGAGGTTCGCCCCACAATGGGGAAGACCATAAATGACTTAAAGGTTACGATTGAAGATCTGATCGAAAAACGGACAGAAGAGCTTGCAGATTTAGAAGAACACGAACAGGAGCGGAAGGATGTCATCGATGTAACTCAGCCACCGAAGGGTAGACCTTGGGGCGGATTTCACCCTGTCGTTGAAGTCATGCACGAACTTATAGATGTATTCTTAGGACTTGGCTTTTCCGTGGCACTCGGTCCAGAAGTCGAAGACGACTTTCATAACTTCGAAGCTTTAAACATACCCCCCCATCATCCGGCAAGAGACATGCAGGACACATTTTACCTCGAGGGGAATGAGCTTTTACTGCGAACTCATACGTCTCCTGTGCAGGTAAGGTCCATGTTAAAATATGGAGCTCCGTTGCGGATAGTCTGTCCCGGCAAGGTTTACAGAAGAGACAGCGATCCGACTCACTCTCCTATGTTTCACCAACTGGAAGGACTTTTGGTGGACGAAGACGTCTCCATATCCGATTTAAAGGGATGCATGGTCCATTTCATCGATAAGATCTTTGGCAGACCGCTAAAGTCCAGGTTTAGGGCCAGTTATTTCCCCTTCACGGAACCTTCTCTTGAGATGGACGTGGAATGCATAGCCTGTTCGGGCAAGGACCCAAACTGCAGGGTCTGTAAGGGCACGGGTTGGCTTGAAATATGTGGCATGGGAATGGTCCATCCTAAGGTGCTGAGAGCAGGTGGGATCGACCCAGAAATCTACAACGGATTTGCTTGGGGACTGGGAATAGATAGAGTTGCCATGTTGAAGTACGAACTAAACGATTTGAGGATTTTATTTACCGGAGACATCGCCTTTCTCACAGGAGGTGTTAGTCAGTGATTGTTTCGTGGAATTGGCTAAACGAACTCGTAGAGCTTCCAGCAGACGCCCAAGAATTTGCCGAAAAGTTGACAATGGCCGGGGCCGAAGTTGAAGAGATTACTTACACCGCTCAAAGACTTAAAGGCACCATCATAGCTAAAATATTAAATTTGACTCCCCATCCGGAACGAAAAAACCTTATGGTAGTGACGCTAACATGGGGAGATAAAGGAAGGGCCACATGCATCACAGGAGCAAGAAATGTGAGGGAAGGTGATGTTGTTCCTTACGCTCCTCCCGGTGCTGTCTTAGCCGACGGCACAGTCATCGGGATCGAGGAATTCGATGAAATCAAAAGCTACGGCATGATGCTGTCTGCAGACGAAATGGGGCTGCCTTCGCTAACGCAGGAAGAAGGCATATTGATCTTGCCCCAAGACGCGCCTTTGGGCAAAGACGCCGCCTCATGGCTTGGCATCAAAGACGTAATATTTGATGTGTCAATAACGCCAAATAGGGGTGACTTGCTCAGCATGGCGGGAATCGCTCGTGAAGCTCATGCCCTGTTCCCAAGTTCTTCTTTGAAAAAAATAGACTTTCCCCACACGCACACGCCCCACGATTGGCCGGTAAATTTTCAAGGCGTTACGCTAAAGGATCCCGGCTGTCCCTTTTACGGGTTGGGTTTTGCCGATGAACTGAAAGTTTTGCCCGCTCCTGTAAAGTATCGAGTACGGCTTGCATTGTGCGGGATTCGGCCGATAAGCAACATCGTTGACGTAACAAATTACGTCATGCTCTTTTTGGGGCAACCCTTGCACGCCTTTGATTTCGACAAGTTGCCGGCGCCTGAAATAACGGTGAGATCTTCCTACGAAGGCGAAAGGATAGTTACGTTAGACGGAAGGGAACATGAACTTTCTTTCGATGACCTTTTAATAACAAGCGGAGGACTGCCAATAGGGTTAGCCGGAGTGATGGGTGGCGCCAACAGCGAAATAGACGATACCACAAGAAGGATATTAATAGAATCGGCACACTTCTTGCCCCATCGCATCAGCAAGACATCGAGGCGTCTCGGGATAAACAGTGAAGCTGCATATCGTTATGCAAGAGGAGTAGATAGGGCTAAAGCGCCTTTGGCTTTGTCCTATGCCCTGGATTTAATGAATAAATGGGGATGCGGAAAAGTTTACACTTCTGTAATTTTGGAAGGAGACGCCAATCCCGGCGAAAGATTGGTGCCTTTGACTTCCAAGAAATTAAAGACCTACCTGGGAGACGAAGATCT
>JAAYTM010000010.1 GCA_012518015.1 Synergistaceae bacterium | reverse complement strand
TTCATAAACATTTGGGGGTTGCCCGTAGTTA
Source organism: Synergistaceae bacterium (assembly GCA_012518015.1). Classification (GTDB taxonomy): domain Bacteria; phylum Synergistota; class Synergistia; order Synergistales; family Acetomicrobiaceae; genus Acetomicrobium. The sequence goes on along the minus strand of JAAYTM010000010.1, from coordinate 1,513 downwards.
CCTGGAAGCAGGTGCATGATCCTAAAAACGGCGGATGCGAAAGCGAGGTCACCCTTAGCAAGGAAACCGTCAAATCACAGGTTTGAGTCCTGGTTAATTAGCCGTGTTTGAGGTTAACAATTAAATTTTTTCACATAACAAGGTAACGTTATGAATTTGAATCGGCGTTACCTTGTTATGTGGGATCTTTTGCAAGATCCTTCAGCGATTGAAGCTCTTTTTGCGTAATTTCAGGGGATAAATATCCGCAGTAAACTGTGTTGTTGTGATATAAAGGTTCTTCTTTTAACGCAGGAAGGGCTTTGGCACTTTCCTCAAACATAAAAGTCCCTGGGATGGGTGAGTACTCCGCCAACTTTGCAGTTGCGCCCAAGGATTTAACAAAGATGATTGCCTTTTTAACGCTTTCATAATTTTGCCCTGGCAATCCCACGAGGATGTATGTTTCTATATTGCTGTGAGAATAACCTGCTTTTAACAAATTTTCTACGGCCCATATGTATTGAGGGTCATGAACCTTATCGGAGCCAGCTTTTTGTACGGAAGGATCAGTACCTTCCAGGCTAAGACGTATGGTCTTAAAGCCCGTCTCATAAAGGTAGCGTGCACAAGTTTCATCGATTTCCCGCACATGGAGTCCGTTGGGAGTATGGTAGCGTAAATGGCCGAAGTTTTCCTTGAGTTTTTCGCACAAAGAATAGAAATGATTTTCTTTATCTATTAAGAGCGCATCATCGTAGAAGGCGATATCTTTTACGGTCGCGAAGCCGGATTGAAACGAAATCTCGTCTATTACTTGGGCTACATGTCGCTTTTTATAGTGGGGCCACAGCCTTTTGGAAGCACAATATCTGCAGTTTAAAGGACAACCTATGGATGTAATCGTGACGCCATATTCCGGATTTTTGTATAAGTCCAGGCTTGGACGAAAATAGGAGATATCAAGAGGCATCGTTTGAACTCCGTCAGCGCCCATCTTTTGGGCGTGACCTGGACAAAGCTGAGCGTATATGCCGCCAAGTAGTATAGGAGCTTTTGGGAAGAACTTTTTTACTATATCAATGCACCACTTGACGCCCAGATACCAGTAGGTCATGCCGGAAGTAATCAAAATGATATCAGGGGTTTTTGTTTTACTCAGCTTTTCTTCGAAGGATTCCTTTGTCATGCCGTAGCGGTAAAATTTGCGAGGAATGTGTTTATAAGGTAAGGGTTTTTCTATCTCTATCCTCTTAGTTTTATAGCGACCATATGTCTTTGGCTTGTCACGACCCTCGTAGATGCAGTCGATCAAATCCACGCTGTTTCCGCGATGGCGCAGGTATTCCAAGATGTATAGCAACCCCAATGGTTTGGCCCAAAAATCAAAAAAGGCAAAATCAAATACTGGGGGATTAATCCCCAATATTTTTTTATATCTCAAGTCGTTCAGATAAGCCGTAAAGTCACCCATAGGTTAAGTATATCGCAATCTGGTTGAGTTTACTTCCATTTTACGCGGGACATGTAGACA
>JAAYTM010000004.1 GCA_012518015.1 Synergistaceae bacterium | reverse complement strand
TCAAACTCTCCGTTCAATCCTCGCTTACGCTTAGCTGAAAAAGCGGGGCTCACACCTAAGTGATGTAAGCTTTCCTCTTTTTCCTTTTCTTGCTTTGAGGCTTTCTCGCTGCTGCCTATGAACTTGTCAAGGTGCTGATTTTACTCACTTACCCTCGCGGCGCAATAAAAGCATTGCGCCTTGAAGGTAAGTGTAATGATAGCTTCAACATTGCCTTTTGTCAATACCAACAGCGCAAAAATATCCTTTAGGAAGAGTGTTTTCTTTTATTTCTCGTCCTGATTCTTCCTACGAATATTCGCGCGACTATCAACGTCTGCGCTCAAGGTTTTACATAGAACTAAAAAATAGGAAACCTTGCTTTACGAACACATTTTCTTATAGCATATGTCCAAAAAACCGTTAAGACTTCAACTAATCCGCGCTTTCTACATCCAGCTCAAGCACGTCCTCCTCGCCCAGCAGCGCCCTTTCCATCGCTTCATCTTCATCTCGATCTTCTGTATCTTCATCCTCGAAACTTTTTGGTGGCAACAAATTTACTAACCCGGAAGTTTCGGCTACGATGCCCATCACCTCACGGGATATTTCTTCCATGAGCTCCGGCTGTTCTTCCAACAATTGAGTTACCTTTTCCTTACCCTGTCCCAGAGTTTCTCCTTTATACGCCAACCAGGATCCTTTCTTCTTAACCACATCCATGTCTATCGCCATATCCAAGACTGCCATTGCCTTTGGAATTCCCTTCCCATATATCAGCGATGCATGAGCAGTCCTAAAGGGAGGAGCTTGTTTATTCTTTACTACCTTTATCCACAGCTCGTGACCAATGATGCTGTCTCCCCTCGTAATAGACTTGCCTCTCCTCACCTCTATACGAACGGAACTGTAAAACTTCAACGCCCTTCCGCCCGTCGTCGTCTCTTGGGCTCCCCCGTACCCTGACATTCCTATCTTCGCTCTCAGTTGGTTTATAAAGACAACAATGCATTTACTTTTTGATATGGAACTGGCCAACCTTCTGAGAGCATAAGACATCAAACGAGCCTGCAATCCCACCTGAGTCTCCCCAATTTTCCCGTCTATTTCCGCTTGAGGCGTAAGCGCCGCGACAGAATCTATGACGATAATATCGACCGCGCCACTTCTGACCAAGGAATCCAAGATATATAATGCCTGCTCGCCACTGTCGGGTTGAGAGATAAACAGGCTCTTGGCATCAACACCCACGGAAATAGCCAGAGATGGATCTAAGGCATGCTCTGCGTCGATGAATGCAGCTACCCCACCCATCTTTTGCGCTTCAGCCAGAGGATGAAGAGCAAGTGTAGTCTTGCCAGATCCTTCGGGTCCAAAAATTTCGATGATTCTCCCTCGAGGCAACCCTCCTATGCCTAAAGCAACATCTAGGGGCAATATGCCCGTTGGGATAACTTCAACCGGCGAAACGCCACCATCGCCTAACCGCATTATAGCTCCATCCCCAAATTTACTCTTTATATCGGAAATGGCCTGTTGGAGTATATCTTCCCTAGTTTTGGGATTTTCTTTTTTTGCCATATTCTATGCGGCACCTCCTAGATGATAACGAGCTAGAGGGGTATAAATGGCCCCCTCAGGTGTTAGGTCACTTTTCATAAAAGTGAGCACTTTTACATGCCATAAAAGCTTTGGAAACTCCACCAAAGGCAGATGCTCCACAATGGAGGGAGTAATATCAGATGGCCTTTTAATCCTCGCCAGTGTCAAATGCGGAGAAAACGGTTTATCATCCCTATGGACTTCTCTGAAAGAAGAGCATACATCTTCCACTATCGATTGTAGTCCTAATAGGGAAGTCAAATCGCCAGACACTCCTAACCACAAAACTCTTGGTCGTTTTAACGTTGGGAAACCCCCTATGCCGGAAAGCTCTAGAATAAAGGGTTCAATATTGGACTGTTTTATACTTTCCTGTAACCGCTGAATCATAATTTCAACGGTAGCTTTTGGTAGATTTCCGCAAAATTTGAGCGTTAAATGGAGTGCTTCTTCCCTTGCCCATTTTAAATTTGGAGCAAGAGCGCTAAGTTTTTTTATCAATTTCCAAATCTCATCTTTCAAAGGCTCGTCTAATTCAATACACACAAAACACCTAATTCGATCCTTCACTTCTTCTTTTGCCATCAAGCTTCTTTAATTCCCTCCAAACCGCCTCTAGGGCAATATTATTACTCCAAAGACGAATCATTTCCCTATCTCCCTGAAGATGCCTTGTCCACGTCCTGTGATTTTGCAAACATGTCACAGCAAAACAAACAGTACCAACAGGTTTATGCAAGCTTCCGCCAGAGGGTCCGGCTATGCCAGTGATGGACGCTGAACAATCAGTCTCGAAAAGATTAGCAGCACCGCGAGCCATTGCAAGAGCGCATTCCTCACTAACAGCTCCAATTTTTTCTATCACTTCCTTCGGAACCCCCAATACTGTCTCTTTGGCTTGATTGCTGTAACAAACAGCACTGCCAACGAAGACCGAAGAGGCTCCTGGAACCTTTGTAATCGATTCTCCTACCATACCTCCCGTACAAGACTCGGCAAAGGCTATGTTAATATCTAATTTCGATGCTAGATTAATTATAGCTTCTTCCAAGTTATCTACCCCTTCAGGAAGGACATCGTTTTCTAAAATTCCTCTTATTTCTATTTTCAAAGATGAAACCAACCTTTCGGGACCTCTGATTGCCACAGTAACCACATTTGGCTCCGGCAAAAACATAATGTTGGCGGGATATCTTTGAACGATGTCAGCTATACGGTCCTTCAGCTGTACCTCAGGCCAACCAATAACCTTGCACAGGGCAAAATGCAACAAGGCTTCTTTCTCCAAAGAATCCAGTAAATGTTTTGCCATGGCCTTAAATTCTTCAGGGACACCCGGAAGAGCAAAAATCTCAGTTTCTTTTACGGTAATGGCAAAACCAAGGGCAGAACCTAAGGGGTTGTGAATCGGCCGTGCACCTTTTGGCATGGAAGCTTGTTTTTCGCGAGATCGCTCAAGATTCTCCCTGGATTCCAACGGATACCTCGCGATTATCTGGTCGTACGCTTCGTCATCCCTCACAAGCGGTAAATTCAAAAACTTGGCTAAGGCTTCCCTCGTTCTGTCATCATGTGTGGGTCCCAACCCACCGGAAATTACGATGAGTGTGACCTTTCCTGCCCAACGATTAAGCAGATCGACCAAAACCTCCTCATCATCCCCTATTACCTCCAAAGCCACTACATCATAACCATGAAGCACCAATTCTCTAGACAGCCAATAGGCATTGGCCTCCTTTTTAAGCCCTAAAATCAACTCATCGCCAACAGCAATTAATACCGCGCTTTTTTCGATCATCATTTTACCTCGCAAGAATAGTCACGAAACCACCCTCAAAATAAAGCCACTTTACAGCACATAAAATAAGGTTGGCTATTATGCCTCCTACAACATCATCTGCCATTATCCCCCAACCACCTGGGGCCTTTTCGGTCCAAGAAATTGGGAAAGGCTTAAATATATCAAGTATCCTGAACAAAAAAAGCCCAGCAATGATATGACCAGTCGAATGCCCATATAACGCAAACCAAGTTCCCACCACTTCATCGATGACTACCTCTTTAGGGTCTTTCTCCCCTTTCTTCTTAGAATATCGGTCTGAGACGAAGACCCCAATTAACATAATCATAATTATCATCCACAAGGCGGGCCTAAAGAAGATAAGAAGGCTAGCAGCAATACAAGACGCCAAAGTGCCCGGCATCGATGAGATTCGACCAATCCCCCATAAGACAGCTGCTTCTTCAATCAGATTGCCCTTCATCGAATATGACCTCAGCTTCCATATCATGTTCAGAAGCGGATATGACCTTTACCTCTGCAAAAGATCCCGGAGCCAAATTGTCCGCATTCCTTATTACAATCAAGCCATCGACCTCAGGAGCCTCCCTAAAAGATCTTCCTAAAGCATAACCACCGTAACTGTCAGTTTCTTCTATTAGTACCTTAAGCGATCGATTTAGAAAACGTTCTTGACGCCGCAATGAAACAAAAGCTTGCAATTCCATTAGCGCATCGTATCTATTTCGCTTGACTTTCTCCGGAACTTGCCTCTTTAAGTTGGCAGCTTCAGTGCCATCCTCGGGCGAGTACAAAAACGCGCCAACCCTATCGATCTCCATCTCATCAAGAAAGTGAAGAACTTTTTGAAATTTAATGTCGTCCTCTCCGGGAAACCCGACCATTATCGTAGTTCTCAAGGCAAAGTCCGGATCAATTTCCCTTGCATATGAAAATATCCTCTTCAAATCCGGTTCGGTAACTTTTCGATTCATGGATGAAAGAATTTCATCGTCAACATGTTGAATGGGAATATCCAGATACCTCAAAACTTTTTTACAAGAAGCTATGTGATCCATAGTCTTTTCGTCTATGTGAACTGGATGAAGATATAAAAGCCTAACCCATGTATCCGGTGGGAGTTCTTTATCGAGGGTTTTCAGTAATTCAGTTAAATGAGGTTTACCGTCGCCCTCTATGCCATAGGCTGCGATATCCTGCCCTACGAGGCAAAGCTCTTTCGCACCTTGAGAGACTAAAAGTTGAGCTTCTTCAATAATTTCCCCAATTGGCCTACTTCTTAAAGGACCGCGAATTTTGGGTATCGTACAGTAGCTGCATCGATTGTTACACCCTTCCACAATCTTAAGATAACGACTCCACTTAACGGTCTCCGGAATGAAACCACGCGCACGCGAATCAAAGCATATCTCATTTTTCCCCAGATAAGTTAAAACTTTCTCCCATTCTTCAGCTCTTGCCCATATATCAACTGTAGGAAATTCCTTTTTTAGATCATCCCCGTAGCGATTTAAAAGGCATCCCAAAATCCCGATCTTTTTGACCTTCCTGGAGTTCTTTAATTCTTCAAGTTGCAAGGCAACATCTATGCTTTCCCTGACTGCTGGTTCTATAAAAGCACAAGTATTAACTAACGCTATATCCGCTAAATCTGGCGTATCGACAATCTCAAATCCTTCTGAAACCATCATTCCGGCAAGGTTTTCACTGTCAACTTGATTTTTAGCGCATCCCAAACTGAGAATAAATACTTTCTCACCCATTAATCAACCTTCACAACCTTCCCATCAGCCTGATAAAGGAGCGTGATAACCGAAGCACGCTTGTCAGGTATCTCCGGAACTTTTCCCATCCATTTTATATCCACAGTGGAGAAATTTCCAAAGCGAACCCTCAACGGCTCGTTTTTTGTTTCAAAGATCTTGCTCTCGTTTCTCCTAAGGGTTCCTTCGTATATCTTTTCGTCACCTCTTAAAACTCGAATCCAGCAGTTTCCCCTCGCAGCCGTAATTTCTAGAGTTTTAGGCAACTCTTCTGTGGGCTTTTGTTTTTCTTTCGCTTCTTGTAGCAAAGGCGTTGATGGCAAAGTTGCTTTTTCCTTCAATTCATCCGTAAGGGTTATTTTTCCTTGAACTCCCTCCGTTTCATTGAGGACTGTTAAAATATCTTCGGGAGTTTTAATCGTTTCTTTCGCAATTTCCTCAGAGGGCGCAATCTGACTTTGCTGTTTAATAACGTTGATTATGTGCTCCCTTCGAACATATAAAAGACCGCCACTTGTTACCAAAAGCACGATCAAGACAGCATACACCCACCATCGGGAGGTGGTTTTAAACCCTTTTGGCGGTGGCGTGTAGGTGCCCAATACTTGTGAAATCTCCACCTGCTCATCAAGAGCAACAAGAGAATCATATTGAGGCCAAAGCCTTTCTAGCTTCAAATAATTCAGATATTCCTTGATGAAACATCGAGCAAAGGCTTTCCCCGGAAGCTCGTCTATAGAGCCGCTTTCGATGGCCATAAGATGTCTTCGGGGTATTTTTGTATCTTTAACTACGTCTTCTAACGATATCCCCTTCTCCTCTCGCGTACGGCGTAAAATCTCTCCAAGTTCTGCGAGATTTTTGTCTTGAAAACCGTTTTCATTCATCAGTTATCGGAACACCTCCATTATCTTGTTCCGCATAGCTTTCAATGCTTGAGCAGGATCTTCATGGCCAAACACAGCGTTTCCAGCGACAACCACATCACAGCCATGACGTACAACGTCTTGTATATTGTCAAGCCCTAACCCTCCATCCATTTCTATCAGAAAATTAAGGTTATTTACAGTTCTCTCCCGGTAAAGCCATTCAACTTTTTCAAGAACTTGTGGGATGAATTCTTGGCCACCAAACCCGGGATTTACGGACATTACCAAAATCATGTCAACTAAAAAAAGCAGAGGTGCGACCCATTCTACAGGTGTGCCTGGATTAATGGCAAGGCCACACTTTGCCCCTCCATCTCGTATACATTGTAAAACTCTATGTGCATGAGGCGTAGATTCAATCTGTATGGTCAAATAGTCAACTTTTAACGGAAGAAATAAATCTATGAAATTTTCTGGGGGCTCGACCATTAAGTGGACATCGATGGGAGACGTAATGTCATGCCTGCTTTTAAGAGCAGAAACCAAAGATGGTCCATAAGCTAGGTTCGGAACAAAATGTCCATCCATGACATCGATATGCAGCCAATCATATTCACCCTTAATCTTTTCGATATCCCTAGCTATGTTTAGCGGATCGGCTGACAAAAGAGATGGCGCTAAGATCACCTTTCTCAAAAGTACCTCTCCTCCCAAACAAACTCTCCTCCCAAATAAATAGTGACGACTAGTTCTTCAGTGTAGGGCACATCGAGCTTTATGTATTCGCCACCCTTTACCTCTTTGTTCAAAACCGTTCTCTCACCACGCTTATCCGTGGCTTTAATTTCAAGGCTCAGCGGTCGTGATAAAGGGGGAACGGGATAACGTATCTTAGCTTGTTTGGCTTCTTTTTGCTCACTCACATCTTTTTCCTGTAAGGGCAATTCAGTTGTTTTGGCAGGCTCCGTTTTCACGGCGCCTTTTTCTTGACTAGATTGCAATGACTCAGACGAAACAGCAGGTTTAGATGGCACTATAACCTTGTCCTGAGGTACTACGGCTCCAGGCACTCGAGCCATCTCCTGAGTTTGCGGTTTTTGTGGCGCCTTGCCGCTAGATACAACTAGCGTCACCTGGCTCCCCCTGGTAACTTGTGTTCCTTCTTTCGGCCTGGTTGCCATTACAATACCTTGCTGTGTAGAAATAGTATCTACATATTCAATGTTCTTAGCGAATATACCAATATCGCTTAATGCCTTTTTAGCTTCATCTACGTTCATTCCCGTAACGTTAGGCAATGGAAAAACATCATGTTCGCCAACATTCGGACCAAGGCTAACTAAAACATTGACCCTGGTCTTCAAGGGTGCTCTCGAAGGTGCTGCTGGACTTTGCGCTATTACTACACCAGGAGGTATATTCTTGTCATAAATACGAAGGACATCTCCGGCAACAAAACCAGCTTCTTCTATTTTATGTAAAGCGCTCTCATATTGCATTCCCCTTATGTCCGGAAGAGGAAATCGCTCGCCGCTGCTACTCACTTTTAATATAGCAACTCTGCCACGCTTGATCTTTGTCCCGGCCTCGGGCAATTGCTCCAACACAACACCCGGCTCTTTGTAAGAGCCGACTTCTTCAACTCGAGGCAATAATCCCAACTGCTGCAAGCGCTCCATGGCCACGATAACGCTCTCGCCCACCAAATCAGGCATCATCGTGGAGCCGCCACCGAAAAAGACAAAATACAATATTGTCAAACCACTACATACCAACACGAGTAAAACAACTAACAATGAGAGGCTAACCCAGCGCCTCATCTCTTTCCCCCCTCAGCGTTTCATCAAAACACATAAGAAGAATCCATCCACCCAGGGACTGCTTGGCCATGTATAATAGCCAAATGGCCTTCCTCTCTGTAATGGAAAATCTCCTCCATCGATCTCGATTTCAATGATGTCAGGCGTAGAACACAACACTTTTCCCACGGTTGCTTCGTTTTCTTCTCTAAACATGCTACATGTACTGTAAACCACAATTCCTTCTGCTGCAACAAGATCTACAGCACGTCTAAGTAAATCCCTTTGAAGGCGAGAATACGACCTCAACTTGCTTGCCGAAAGCTTCCACTTGCCCTCAGGATGTCTGCTCCATGTACCACTCCCGGAACAGGGTGCATCCAACAATACCACATCTGGCGCTTCATCTGGAACTAATTCGAGGGAATTTCCGGCTTTCCATACAGAACGCTCGAGCACGCCCAATCTTTCAAGTTCCCTCTGCCCTGTATATACTTTCTTTTTTGAAATATCCCACGCTTCTATTATCGTATTTTGTGTTTTCTCCAGGATATGGCCGGTTTTTATGCCACGACCTGCGCACATGTCCAATACTCTTCTCTTTCCCGCAGATAAGGAAACAACCTTTTCGGAAACAAAGATGGAAGACTCTGTCTGAGGGGTCCATGAGCCTTCACTATACCCGATGATTGAAGGCGGATGCCCAAAAGAAAGGCTTCTTAGCACATAAGAAAAGTACGGGGATTTCCAGTTTTTTATACCTCTTTTCGAGAGTTGAGAACTCATTTCATCGATAGATGCCTTTGGCGACAACCTAAAAGACAGGTAGGGCTTGATGATCTGGGCAATGAGAAGCTTTTTGGTTAATTCCATCCCCCAACTTTCAGCCCACCGACGTGCTATCCAATGTGGCAAACCCCATAGCAAGGCTTGATCGAACAAGTTTGGGCTATCTTTTAGCTTCTCAATTCTAAGCTTGCCTTCGGATGCGATCCTTCTAAGTACAGCGTTGACGAGCGCCGCATCTGTAGGCCTTTTTTTCTTCGCAACTTCCACGAAAGCATTGACCAGCGCCTGCGGAAAGAAGTGCTTAATCTCGAGCAAACCCGCACAACCCAATATCAAAATGTCCTTGGTTATAGGAACGAGGGACTCAAGGGGCCTGTGTAGGAAAGATTTAACTATGTCCACCCAGAGGCTGTAACGACGCATACCGCTATACACCAGAGTGGAAGCCAACTGTCGTTCTCCTTCGACTAAATCTTCGCCAAAACGTCTTAAAGCTTGCGAAAGAAAGATGCCACGCCGCGTTTCGCCCCATATGGCTATCGCAGCTTCAACGCCCCTCACGGGTTTATCACCTCAATATTAAGCCCCTCCTCGGGCTGCCTGGTTAATATGAACAGCTCTGCCGGCATCATAAATTTCATTCCCAGAAAACTAACAGGTTTCGATCTAATTTCGACCCCCTCTATAGTCATGCCCCTTACATCCTGGCTCGTCGTAACGTAATACTGCACAATCTTGCTGAAAAAGGCTCCGAAAACGTGGGCACACAGTATGGCAAGCAAAATAGAGACTAGGCTTAAATGTTTGGTAATTATCAAGAGACCCACAAATACAATTGCAGCTAAAGTATTTGTAACAACTATTGTCGTCCCGCACCTTGGGTGAACGGCCAATTTCCTTTCCCCGCGGCTCATCCTGTATAGCCCTTCACGAGCAGCCGCTAATGCTAGATAAGGATCTAATGTTCCTTTCAGTGTGAACCCATCTTCATAGGCCATTCCAGCTATATTTGACGGCCCATAACGTTCCTCAATCACGTTGACGGTGGCATGCTCTAAAGCGTGATTACGTCTTACCTTTTTGTTGAATAAAACCCGTAAAAGTTGCCCTGGGCCTAGAATTAACCACATAAATGATTGAGCAGCGAATCCAAGGGGAATAAAAACAAACAAAAATATGAGTAAAAAAACCAAAAATAGCCCTAAGGCCCAAGGTGCAAAGAGCAACAAGAGCAAAAAAAATATGATAACAGGCATCGCTAGATCCTCCACGCTGGATAATATAGGGGGTGGGCTTACCACCCCCTATATTATCACAATTTCATTTAAGAAAAGGTTAAAAATATCGTCATTTCCTATTTGCCATGTTCCTAAAGATTAACAAACGGAAAAGCTGGGCTACTGCCATCACTGTTGCGGCCACATAAGTTAATGCTGCTGCATTTAAGACAGCCTTCGCGCCTCCGATCTCATCTTGAGCCAGTAAACCTGCATTTGTTAGATTACGTAACGCTCTAGCACTTGCATCAAATTCAACAGGTAAAGTCACAAGATGAAAGATGATTACGGCAACGAAAAACAAAATTCCTACATCCATTAAAACAGGTGCTCTGAAGAGTAGACCGATGAAAAAAAGAGGGAAAGCCAGTCCCGTTCCTAAGTTAGCCACAGGAACGATGGCGTTACGCATTTTCAATGGTTTGTAAGCATGAGCATCCTGTATGGCATGGCCCACCTCATGAGCTGCTATGCCAATAGCTGCAATGCTGGGACTCGCGTATACGCTTTCAGATAGACGTAGGGCCTTGGTTCTCGGATCGTAATGATCCGTAAGCGAACCGGAAATTCTCTCTATCGGAACGTTAGACAATCCAAAGCGATCTAATAAAACACGAGCGGCTTCATAAGCCCTTACTCCTTTTCGCGAGTATACCCTTGAAAATTGATTGAACGTTCCCTGCACTTTGATTTGGGCCCATACAGCCAAAAGTAGTGCAGGAATCAAAATCACAAAAGTCGGGTCAAAAAACATCGGAAAATACACTGATTTTCACCTCCCCACCTATACGCTCTCAAGTTATATTATATGTCAAGATCACACATTAAGTTAGCCTCGTTCAATTGTATACATTCTTGTATTCAATTCCTCTAGACCATCTCTACACAAGGCAGTATGGTTCATTGTCTATAAAACCTCGCCATGGTCTCCACCACGTATTCTTGTTCTTCAGGCATCAATTCAGGGTACATCGGCAAAGCCAAGCAGTCTTGGCTTAACTTCTCAGCTTCTGGGAAATCACCCTTTTTATAACCGAGCGAATCAAATGCCGGCTGTAAGTGCAAAGGTAAGGGATAGTATATTCTCGTTCCCACTCCATGCTCATTAAGATGCTCTATCAATGCATCCCGTTTCTTGCAACGGATCACGTACTGGTTAAATACGTGATAACCTCCCTCCATTTCGCGAGGATATTTCACGAATTCTGTTATCTCGTGAGTCTCAAAGAGCAAGTGGTAACGTTCTGCGATGATCCTCCGTTTTTTGTTCCACTCATCTACGTGGCGCAACTTGCACCGCAGTATCGCAGCCTGAATGGCGTCCAACCGACTATTCATGCCTAATTCTTCGTGTATGTAATCATTCAAAGAACCATGCGCCCTTAACTTTCTGATTCGCTTTGCCAGCGCATCAATATCGGTGGTCATAAGGCCTCCATCTCCATATCCACCCAGATTCTTCGTAGGATAGAAAGAAAAACACCCAAAAGTGCCTATAGTACCGCTACGTTTTATTTCACCATTCGCCTTGCGCCATGAACCGAAAGATTGTGCACAATCTTCTATTAAATGAACACCCTTATCACTCAAAAGGGGCTCAAGTTTCTCGATGGGAGCCATTTGGCCGAACAGATGGACGACGATCACGGCTTTCGTGCGCGATGTAATGCGTTCTTCGATCTTATTAATATCGATATTATAAGTTAAAGGGTCGATATCAACAAAAACAGGCCTTGCCCTTAACCTTACGATAGAACTGGCCGTGGCAAAAAAGGTGTATGGTGTGGTGATGACTTCATCTCCGTCTCTGACATCCAAAGCTAAAAGCGAAAGTAGGAGAGCATCCGTTCCAGAACCGCAACCGATAGCATATGCAACCTTTAAATAAGAAGCGATCTCATTTTCAAACTTTTCGACTTCATCACCCAGTATAAATTTCTGCGAATCTAACACCCTATCAAGAGCCTCTTTTATCTCACTTTTTACTGATTCATAATTTCTTTTTAAGTCGAAGGCCGGAACATGCATCATAAAAACATTATCCCCTTCCTACCTAAATAAATTAAACGGTCTTTTCCCCACATGACAATAGGGAATTTAGCGTATTTATCATATGCTCTTCCATTGCCCTCTCGGCACGAGCTATATCCTTTTCTTTTATTGAGTCAAATATCTTCTTGTGTTCCACCAGGCTCATTCGCGCAACCTCATTTATGGAAGACTTGCAAAATACTGTGTAGATGCTAACGCGTGCTATGCAGTTTTTAATAAAATCCTCCAAGACGCGGTTACCGCTCAATTGCGCAATGATCCTATGAAAGTCCTCATTTACCTCGAGATACTCCTCGAAGTCTTCCCTTTGAAGTGCTCTTTCCTCTCGCTTGATAGCGTCTTCAAGTTCATCAAGATCGGTAGCATCGATATTTTCAATAGCCAGCTTCACGGCTATGCTTTCCAAAGCGCCTCGCACCGCGAAGGCATCCTCGACGTCCTTTCGAGTGGGCGATACCAACCTTGCTCCAATGTTTGGAGCAATTTCAAGCAACCCTTGGCTTGCCAATCGACGCAACGCTTCCCGTACAGGCGTTCTGCTTACTCCCAGGCTAACCGCTACGTCTACCTCTGCAAGGCGTTCGCCCGGTTTAATCTGTCTCGTCAATATCCTGTGAAGCAACTCATCATAAACATAATCTGCCGAAGTCGTGTAAAGCTTTTCTTCTCTTTCCATTTGAAACTCCTCCTAAATCACATTGAGTTTAACTAAAACACGTTGCTGTAAAGTAAGTAAAAGCACGCGCTTACCCCCAGCCCTTTAATGTATAATAAAATTTGAGCTTTTGGCCTTATGTATTGTATCAGACAATCGAAATGTACACAACCGTGAAGGTCTTAATGAAGGAGGAAATAGTTCGTGCATATAGTAATACTAATTTTGTCTGTACTAGCGACGATATTCATCGCTTATGCTGTTGCCGGAATCAGTAGTTTTTTCTTTGGTTCTGGAAGATTGGATTTCGTTGTTTTTGGCTTACTTGGGGGCATTATTTCAGGCATAAGCGCTTTGATTTTATGGCAAAAGTTCTTCCTTCCACAGCCTACGAAGAAGGAAAAGGACAGCTGAAATATCACAAGACCTTAAGGAGCTAACCGAAAGCCTGACGGCTTCCAAATCTTCCTCCTCGACAGAAAAGATACGACCCGGCACCACTGAGATTCCCCCAGCTTTTGCCCTAAGAGTCGCCTCACTACCTTTGAGGCCAGGCAAATTAAGCCACAAATAGATACCTCCCAAAGGCATCTCAAAATTAGCCTCAGGAAAGGTTTTCCTCAGCCCTTCACACAATAACTTCATGCGCAAAGAGATCTGATTTCGCAAAAATTCAAGCGCTTCATAGAGTCCGCCTTCATTGATAAAGGCGAGCACAAAATATTGAACCAAAGAGGACACCGAACCATATAAAACTTTTTTCACATCCAAACAAGGTCCCATCAGATTTTCTGGCAAAAGCAAATAACTAATTCTAAATCCTGGGAAAAGCGCCTGGCTAAAAGATCCCAAATAGGCAACATTTTCTGCTCCTTCCATTGCCTTGAGAGCAGGCACGCTTTCCTTTCCGTACCTAAGTTCTCCGTAGGTATCGTCTTCTATGATTATGAGAGATTTTCTTTTTGCCTGCGTTAATATGGAGTTTCTTTCTACAAGAGAAAGAGTGCGCCCCGTGGGGTTGTGAAAGCTCGGGATCAAATAAACGGCATCACCTATAGAAGCTCTTTCCAAAGAGGATGCAGGATCTTCCAGACAGATGGGACATGCCCTCAAGCCATTTCTCGATGCCAACTCAAGTATTGCCGGGTAGGTAAGTTTCTCCACAAAAATTCTTCTTACACCCTTGTCTTTAAGTACAGCAATTAAGATAGAAAGCGCCTCCAGACCTCCTGCAGTGACAAGCACTTCACTGGAACGCGCCGGAATTCCCCTTAAAGCGGCATGCTTAACAAGGGCTTCTCTAAGTTCAGGCAATCCAGCGAGAGGTGCCGGTAATAGCAAGTATTCGCCCGCAGTTAAAAAGAACTCCCTCAAGGGTTTATATACAAATTGCATGGGCATTAAGCTCTTGTCCGGAAGACCGGAAGATAAATCCCATATTATCCCGTCAGCTTGAGAGCAATTCTGCCTAATGGATTTAGCATTTCTGCAATGGACATAACAACCGCTTTTCCCTATCAGCTTGACATAACCATCCTTTTCCAAAATGGCCATTGCCGCATTAATGGTCGTCCTGCTCACACCCAAATCGGACGCTAGCTGCCGGGTTCCGGGCAGTTTATAGCCCTCGGGTAGGGCACCAATTTCTATCATGCGCCGCAAATGCAACGCAATTTGTTGATAAAGCGGGACTTTCGAATCACGATCGAGCGGCATTTCTAACATGTCAAAACAAACCCCCAATAACTATCAGACTAACTAAAGGCAAGCAAACAAGTTTAAGCAGTTTGCGCTCCAAGACCTTGACAATCGCGGCGTAATAGTAAGAATAGATTAATGACGATTCCAAGATTGTTTATAACACGAATGAGTGTGATATCCTATGCATAAATTAGAACAAAAATATGATGCCCTAATTTTTGATATGGATGGAGTCCTTATAGATTCGACTCG
>JAAYTM010000052.1 GCA_012518015.1 Synergistaceae bacterium | reverse complement strand
TTATGCGACTTTTTTAGTAGGTTTTAAATATTTGATCCTTTTTGTTTGCTTCGTTATGCTTCTTGAGGTATATATATCGTATCGCAGGATGATCATACATTGTTTTGTAGTTGGGGAGGTGTAAGTTTTGCTTTGGAAAATCGGTATTGTTGGATTCGGAAACGTCGGTCAGGGCTTGGCGCACATATTAAATCGAAAGAAGGAGATTTTGAAACGGCGGTATGATTTTGAATATATTATGACCTTTATTGCCGATCCCGTTAGAGGTTCCCTTTACAACGAGAATGGGCTGGATTTAGATAGCGTATTGAAGGAAATGGCTCTAAAGGGATCTTTAAAAAATAGGCCTGAGTTTACTGATAAAGGTACTTTAGAGCTCATAGAAATGGCTAAAGCAGATATCGTGGCAGAAGCTACGATTACCAATTTTGAAACGGGAGAACCGGGTTTATCGCACATGCGAAAGGCCTTGTCCATTGGCTCTCACGTCGTGACATCGAACAAAGGTCCCATTGCGCTGGCATTGGAAGAACTTGAAAGTATTGCCAAAGAAAATCGCGTTTGTTTGAGATATGAAGGGGTAGTACTTTCGGGTACACCTTGCATAAACATGGTCTTAGAGTGCATGAGTGGGTGCGATATAAAATCCGTTGCAGGAATTGTAAATGGCACGACTAATTTTATCTTGAGCAAAATGGAAGAGGGATATGATTATCCTGAAGCCTTAGTAGAAGCCCAAAAACTTGGGTATGCCGAGACTGACCCTTCTTCCGATGTGGAGGGATGGGATTCTGCGATAAAAGCAGCAATAATGGCTAATGTTTTTTTCGGAGCAAAAATTAAGGTGACTGGCGTTGCAAGACAAGGCATAACCAAAATAACGAAAGAAGACATCGTTGAAGCCAATAAAGAGGGAAAAAGAATTAAATTAATCGCTGAAGTTAGAAAAGAAGGCAACGGCGTTTATGCAAGCGTATCTCCTGTTGCCGTTCCCAAATCGCATGTTTTGGGGTCTGTAATGGGACCAATAAACGCCGTAACCTTTGCGACGGATCATTTGGGGGAGGTCACCATAATTGGTCCCGGGGCCGGAAGGATAGAGACTGGCCAAGCGCTCTTGTCTGATATTTTGGCAATACACAGGTGTTATGTCTGCAAGTAGTATTCATCGTCGAACAGGAGTTCTACTTACATCCTAAAACTAAGCATTTTTACCGGTGGGGGTATACTGAAGAATACCGAGGTCTTAAACCAAAATCTTGCTATTATACAGATGAATAACTTACATCAACCGTTAGCGGAGGTGGTAGGTCATGAAAAGACCTTGGGTTTCTGTGTTGATTGCGTTGTTAGTGGTATTGATCGGAAGTTCAGCCTTTGCCTTCTATGGTCTGGCGCCTAGACATATGTGGGACGGATGGAGCCCCGGTCCTGCACATATGTGGGGAGGTTACGGCTGGTATGAAGACGAAGATTCAGGTCCGCAGCGTGGGTTTAAGAGATTGCCTTATAAATACGAGGTCCCAACAGAGATTGCTCAAAAGATGCGTGAGCTCGAGCGCGCGAAGCTGGACTTAAGGTACCTGTTCTTGGAAGATGAGATAGACAAAGAAAAGGCAAAGCAAATTCATGAAAAAATACTCTCGCTAAGGACTGAGATCTCCAGGTGGCAATTTGAACAATGGTTAACAAATGCCCCAAGATGGCAGCAGGAAAAGTCCCCCAATAAACAATAATAAAAATAAAAGATATTTTAATGCTCCTGCGCCACTTGGATAATCTTTCAATCTGGGTTACTATATAATTGTAAAAATTACAAGGGGGCGTTTGAATGAAGAAGGCGTTGCTAGCTTTTAAAAATAAGTTCGACGTGCCCGATGGGTTGGCGTTCAAAAGTGTTAGCGGCGCCTTAGAAAATTTGAAAGCAAACACGTTTGTGTGTGGAGAGGGTTGGCGATGTCCTGCCCTCTCCAATTTTTTACAGTAAAGGAGGGGCCTGGAAGTGGAGAATTTAACGCTCAAAGAGAAAATGGGGGTAAACGAGGTCAAGATAGCGGGGTATTTGCATTTCTTAAGCGGTGAATCAATTAAGGAAAACAGGTGCGGCAGGTATTTTCAGTGCTCCCTAAGAAGGGATTTCATTGACATTAATGGCGAGCCCAGACACGACTACCTGCTTCTTCGCACATATGACCCTGAAATAGGAGAAACTTTATGCTCGCTTGAGAATGGTGCACCTATTTATGTTGAGGGCGAGGCTCGTTCTTCCTTGGGAAGCGGGAAGATGTACATATTGGTAAAAAGCGTGACGCCTCTTTCTTAAGAAAGACTTGGCGAAGGGCAAGCTTGAATTATTGAAAAGCTTGCCTTAAAATAGTATTGTAAATTAGGTATATCTAACAATGTTTATATCGCCTATAATAAAAGACGTTTAGTATGAAACGTGAAATTGGAGATGAGCTGCATGACGCCGACTGAGGAAAAAAGAAGCTTTCGCGTAACGGGCATGACCTGTGCGACATGCGCGATGATAGTTGAAAAGGCTTTGAAGAAAGTAGATGGCGTGAAATTTGCTGCCGTTAACTTGGCCACGGAGACTGCCTTCGTGGTTTTGGAAAAAGACGTTCCTCAAAAAGTTTTAGAAGAGGCTGTAAAAAAGGTTGGTTACGGCGTAACTTATGAGCCTCAAGAAGACCTTGAGGCTCGTCGCTACTTAGCTTCGAAACGCAACGTCATTCTGGCTTGGTCGGTAACAGCGCCTCTAATGGCGTTAATGTTTTTGCACATGGCCGGTTATCACATTCCGTGGTTTTTTCACATCGAAGTGGCAGCCTCTGCTCTGGTCATTTTCGTGGCGGGCGGGCAAACGATCAAAGGAGCATGGATTGCCTTGACTCATTTTCATGCCAATATGGATGTGCTCGTTTTTTTGGGCTCCGTGATGTCCTTTATAACTGCCCTTCTGGCCGCAGTTGGTTTATTTGAAACGTCTTTCGGAAGCATTGGTGCCATGGTGATGTCAATACATCTTACCGGACGCTTTATAGAATCGCGTTTAAGAGATAAAGCGACTAAGGAAATAAAGAACTTGCTCAAGCTTAAAGCCCAAGAAGCCAGGGTTATAACAGATGAGGGAAAGGAAATTTTAGTCCCTATCGAGGCGGTAAAAGAGGGCTTTTTAATTTTAGTAAAGCCTGGGGAACGCATTCCGGTAGATGGCGAGGTTGTAGAAGGCATGTCTTCCGTTGACGAATCGATGATCACAGGAGAATCAATCCCTGTACTTAAAAAAGTGGGCGACAGGCTGACCTCTGGTTCGCTAAATTTGTCGAGTTTGATCAAATTGCGGGTTACTCACGTTGGAGAAGATACCTTCCTTTCTCAGATGATATCCCTCATTCAGGAAGCCCAAGGATCAAAAATTCCGATTCAAGCGCTGGCTGATAGGATCACCAATGTTTTTGTGCCAATTGTCTTTTTGCTTGCCCTAACTTCGGGATTGCTGTGGGCCTTTAATGTTGATAAATGGGGTGATTTTTTAAACACTGCCAGCAAATTTTTGCCCTGGGTCATAAAGACACGTGATCCTTTCTCCGTGGGGGTGTTTGCCTTCGTTACAACCATTGTAATCGCCTGTCCTTGTGCTCTTGGGTTGGCCACACCCATGGCTTTGATAACGGGCACCAGTAAAGCCATGCGCCGTGGTTTAATCATAAGAAACGCTGAAGCAATACAAACAACAAAGGACGTCGGTGTAGTGATCTTCGATAAAACAGGTACGCTTACTTTGGGATCCCCAAAGGTGGTAGAACACAACCTGACCGATGAAGTAGCTAATATCGCTGGAGCCTTGGAGTCACTATCCAACCACCCTTTAGGTAAGGCCATCTCTGAGCTTAAAAAATACGATGTCGAGATAAGAGATTTTGAGGAAATAGTTGGAGAGGGCATCAAGGGCACGATAAATGGGCAAACTTACTTTGTTGGAAGGCCAAAGGATCCCAAGGTATACAGAAGTTTACTTGAAAAGGGCTATACGGTGGTCGAAGTAAAGAAAGACGATTCTATAATGGGATACATAGCGGTATTTGATCCCATAAGAGAAGATTCCTTCGAGGTGGTCAAGCGTCTTAATGACATGAATATTGAAGTCGTCCTGGCAACGGGAGATAATGAATATACCGCGAAGGTTGTGGCAAAAATTCTTGGCATCGAAGCTCTTTATTGGGGCGTTCGTCCAGGGGAAAAGATGGATATAGTCAGACACTACCAGGCAACTGGCAAAAAAGTAATGATGACAGGAGACGGCATGAATGATGCGGCTGCTTTGAAGGCTGCCGATGTTGGCGTTGCCATGGGAAGTGGCACGGACCTAGCTATTGATAGCGCTGATGTGGTGATCCTTCAGGGAGGTGCGGCCAAGGTCGTGGATCTAGTCGAGATATCCAAAGAAACCTTTAACGTCATCAGACAAAACTTGATGTGGGCCTTTGGCTACAACATTATAGCTCTACCTCTAGCAATGCTGGCCTTGCTTCACCCCATAATTGCCGAAGGGGCAATGGCCTTCAGCTCCATATCGGTGATGCTAAACTCATTGAGAATAAAAAGCGATTAAAAGAAAGGGGCATCGTAATGAGCGAAATGAAAAGTGTAAGCGTTCCGGAAAGGGACGAAATAGCGGAAGAGTACAAATGGCGTTTAGAAGATCTATATCCAGATTTTTACGCCTGGGAAAATGAGTTACATCGCTTAGAAAAGGTAATGAAGAAATTAAAAGAGGCGACTGAATCACTGACCTCTTCAGCCAAATCTCTTCTTTGCGGCCTAAAACTTAGGGATGAGGTGGCAGAATGTCTGGGCAGACTTTATGCATATGCATCTTTTAGAAGCCATGAAGATGTGCGTGACTTTAAAGCTCAGGCCATGGTCCAACGCGCTTCTTTGATGTATCTTCGTTTTTCCGAGGCAGTTTCTTCTTTTGTTCCAAGTATATTGGAGCTGGGTAAAGATAAAATTGACGAATTTTTAAGCAAAGAGCCTGGACTTGATCTGTATAAGACAGAACTTGCCAGGATAATGCGGCTCGAAGGACACGTGTTATCCCATGAGGGAGAAAGGTTGCTTGCCATGTCCACAGACATGGCAAGAGTTCCTGGAAATGTATTTTCCTTGCTCACGAACGCGGACATAGAATTTCCAAAGATCAAGTACGAAACAGGCACAGAGGTGGAATTAACCGAAGAGAGGTATTCCCTTTTTTTACATAGCAGAGACAGGCGCCTGCGCCGCGATGCCTTCAAAGGCCTTTTTTCAAGTTACAGGAAAGTTAGAAACACCTTGTCTGCCACTTACCTCGGAAGTTTAAAGAAGGACGTATTCTATGCCAAGGCAAGAAACTATGAGAGCACCCTCCAGGCTTCTTTACAACCACAGAATATTCCCCTAGTTGTTTACGAGAAGGCCATAGAAACGATCAACGAATGGCTTGATCCTCTTCGCAGATATGTAGACTTTAAAAAAGAGGTTCTAAAGTTGGACGAGGTGCATTTTTACGATTTATACGTTCCTCTTTTACCAGAGCCTAAGGCGGGTTTTAGTTTCGAGGACGCTAAAAATATAGTCATAGAAGGGCTAGCCCCCTTGGGGGAAGAATATCGCCAGGCGCTCCTTCAGGCCCTTCAAAGCAGGTGGGTGGACGTATATGAGAATAAGGGTAAAAGAAGCGGCGCCTATTCCTGGGGAGTTTATGGTGTACACCCTTACGTGCTTTTGAACTTCAACGGCATGTTGAGAGATGTCTTTACCCTAGCCCATGAGATGGGACACGCAATGCACTCGCATTTTACTTTTAAAAACCAACCTTATGTGTATTCGAGCGCGAGCATATTCACGGCCGAGGTAGCCTCAACGACTAACGAAATATTGCTGTCGGAATATCTAATTAGAAATGCCGATAATAAAGCCGAAAAAGCTTATCTAATTAATTATGATTTGGAACAAGTGCGCACTACAGTATATAGACAGTTGCTTTTTGCAGAATTTGAACTTGAGGTGCATAAGAACGCAGAAAAGGGCAAGCCGTTGACAAGCAAAGATTTTAGCATGGTTTGGAAGAATTTGTACGAAAAACATTACGGCGATACGTTGTTTATAGATGACGAATTGTCCTTGGAATGGGCTCGGATACCACATTTCTATGACGCTTACTATGTTTATCAGTATGCCACTGGCTATTCGGCCGCTACGGCAATAGCTACGAGCATATTGGAAGAAGGGGAGGCAGCCGTAGATCGCTATTTGCGCTTTCTTTCTTTGGGTAGCTCCGTAGATCCCGTGGATGCCTTGAAAGTTGCCGGGGTTGATATGACGTCGCCTCGTCCCTTGGAATTGACGTGCAAAAAATTTAAGAAGGATCTTGATTCTTTAAAAAGTCTTTTAGAAAGTGAGTAAATAATATACATGAAAGAAGGGATGAAAATATGGTGCAATACGTTTTAAGTGTTCCGGAGATGTCCTGTCATCACTGTGCAAAGCGCATATCTGAGGCGTTAAATAGTCTCGGCGTTTCTGAGTTTAAGATAGATATGGAAAACAAAGAGATTACAGTGAATACCGATAACCTGGAAAGCGTTATAAATGCTTTGGATGAAGTGGGATATGAAGTTACGCTAAAAGGCTAAGCGCTTTTAGTATGTTTATCTGCCACGCAGGAAGCGGCGAACGCATCGGGTTTTATCTGCGCTACATAGCCGCTTCCTTTTACCATTCCAACGACCACGTTTAAGATCTCTCTTGTAAGTCCTTTTTCTCCCACGTCAAGATGTATTTCAAGCAGCTGCCTGTAATGCTCACTGAGCACAATATCACGGGCAAGTAACTGCAAGATCTCGCTGGCAAGAACGAGGCTCATAGAAGCTTCGGCTAAAATGCGTTCTTTGGTGGAGTAGGGTTTTAAATCATATGTTTTCCTATAAAAATATATTCCACCGCGACCGATTCTGTGAACTACTATAGCTGAAACGAAAAGGGTACTGCGCATTAGGGGCTGAGAATCAGTTCCGACAATTATTCGGTATTCCCCTTCCTTCTTCATAAAGGCACACATCCGCTGCACTACCTGTTCAAGTTCAAGAGGACCATAAGTTGGACTTATGAACAATCTCATTCATCTCCCATTACCGTTTGGTCTATTATATTTTAAATACTACTTAAAATTAAGTTGTAGTTATACTT
This sequence comes from Synergistaceae bacterium, assembly GCA_012518015.1. GTDB lineage: Bacteria > Synergistota > Synergistia > Synergistales > Acetomicrobiaceae > Acetomicrobium. Next base: position 7,903 of record JAAYTM010000052.1, on the reverse strand, counting down.
ATCTTAACTCAAATCTCCCGAAAAAAGTGATTTATCTTCTTTGATTTTTGTGATATACTATAAACTCGCTAACGAAATGATTTATCAGATGATCTGCTGCTTCCAATGTTTTCTTAATTAAAAAGCACTGTAAATCTCTTTTTTGTGTCAATCTAGTCAATCTAATAGTAGATGTAGACAAGCTTTGGCAGAAAGGTTTTGCACTTTAAAATAAAGGAGGCGTGATGTTGTGTTATACATAGTTATTTTTTATATGTTAGCAATGTTGCTGGTTGGTTGGTGGGTGGGCAGGGTATACATCAAGGGAATGACAGATTTCCTATTAGCTGGTAGGAGGCTTGGCATTGTACTGTGTGCGGCCACTCTTGCCGCAACTCATTTTGGCGGCGGCGCCGTGATGGGTGGCGGAGAATACGGATTTAAATATGGTTTATCTGGCGCATGGTACGGTGTTTCCTGTGGCATAGGGTTGATATTACTTGGTCTCGTTACGGCTAAAAAATTCCGCGATCTTGCCTTTTATACTGTTCCTGACTATTTGGAAAGACGTTATGGTGGGAAGACGATTCGAGCTCTAGGTTCGCTGCTTTCGATTGTTGCACTTATAGGAATATTGGCTGCGCAGGTGCTTTCCGCAAGGGGAGCTTTGGGCATTTTGGGGATAACCGGGAATACGGGAGCCATCATCGCAACCCTCGTATTCATCATTTATACTACCGCGGGTGGGCTTTGGGCTGTTACTATTACCGATTTAATACAGATGCTTCTAGCGGCAATTGGTGTTATTCTTGCGGCAAACGTCGTATTGGGCCACACAGGGGGATTTGGTGGCATGGAATTGCTCCTTCAGTCCAAGGGGGTAGGTCCGGAATACTTTAGCTTTTGGGGCATGAGCACATCAAGCATTATGTGGCTACTTCTTCCCACAGTGATGTATACTCTAATAGGCCAAGATTTCTATCAAAGACTCTTTGCAGCGAAAAGCGGGACGACAGCTAGAAATGCTTCTTTAGTTGGGGGAGTAGTCTTAGTCATAGTTAGTTTTTTCCCTGCCATTATGGGCATGGGTGCCAATGCACTTGCTGATTTAGAGGATGCTTCCATGGCCGTGCCTTGGATATTGAAAAGCCTGATGGGGCCGTTGCTTGGGGGGGTTATTTTGGCAGCACTCCTGGCTGCAATAATGTCTACGGCCGATTCGCTGCTATCGGCAGCTACGTCCCATATTGTTAAAGATTTTTGGATTGAGATATTTCATGTAAGCGAAGTAGATAAAGAAAAGGAATTGCTCAGAGTCTCGCGTATTTCAACATTTGTCATCGGCATTTTGTCTTTAATTATTGCATTGATAGTCCCTGGGATCATTGATGCTTTAATTTACTCCTATACCATGTATACTGCAGGAGTCTTCGTTCCGGTTATTGGCGGGTTCCTGTGGAAAGGAGCCACAAAAGAAGGAGCTCTGGCTTCTTTGATAATAGGCTCAATACTGGCCTTGTGGGGAATCATTGGGGGAGTTTCTCTCTTTGGGGCTCCTGTAGAAATATTTGCTGCCCTAATCTCGCTCATAGTTTTTATAGTGGTATCCTTGTTTACGAAGAAACATGCTTCGTAGCCCAATATCACCAATATTAAGAAATAAAGCCAACATAAAAGCCCCTGATTAGGGGCTTTTATGTTGGTTACGTTATATCGAGCTTAGCCAACTTTTCTCCTCAAACGCTCTACTCGTTTAAGAAGTTCTGTCCATTTACTCTGCTGTGCTCTTACTAATGGGCGGTACTTGAGAAAATCTTTTATTGCACTTTCCGCCCACATCAAAGCAGTTTGCGGGTCTTTTAATTTATGTTCGTACAACTTGGAGATTTCAACGGCCACATCTATCTTTTTGTAGTCCATGTTGTAAAGCTTCATCAATAGCGACAATGCCTCGTAGTAATTATTCATTTTTTTATTTTCCATTGCTAATTTCCAAATTGCGTTTTTAGCAGGGGGTTCTAGAGTTGCAGCTTTTCTCCATAGACGATTTGCCCTATTTAAGTCGCGGTCGCACCAAGCGTCTCCGGCACGATCTATCTCAAAGGGATCCGCGCTGTTTCCCATAAGAGTCAAAGCTACCTTGTAAAACAGCATGCAGAGTGACAATATGTCCATTTCGTTGTGATAAAAAACCCCGCTTAAAGCGGCAGCGTCTCCTGTTTTAAGAAACATCTTATACAATTCCGGTATTATGCAACCCGGGACATCTTCTGTTTTTCGGTCTATATATAAAATATGCCTTTCTACGTTAGATAATGCGCATGAACCTATGCGCCTTTTCCACAGTCTTCTTACGAGGTGAAGCAAATCTAAGTGTCCAGATTCTTCAATGGGTTTCATCCTGGATAATAAAAATCGTGTATTAATCAAAGGAAGATCGAAATTTTTACCGTTATAGGTAACAAAAGCGGGTTTGGGTGGAATTATATCCAACAACCTTGAAAGCCAGGCCCGCTCTGCTCTTGGTGAGCATAAAAATAATTGGCGAATGACGAAGTCGTTTTTTTCGTAAAAGCCTACTCCTGCCAAGAAAGCGTATGTTCCCGTTCCTCCAGCTAACCCTGTGGTCTCTAAATCGAAAAAGACCAGGGGTTCCCCTGCGCCCCAGGAGGAAAGTGTTTTTATACATTGTTTGTGTTCATTTACATCAACTTCCCTCGGTATCTCGTGTCTGATTTCACACAAATATACATCTTCATCCAAAAATTGCCCTGGAGGAAGCCCCCTTACTTCGCAGATCTCTTTCTTTTTATTTTCAGGTTTTAGCTCGCCAAGTATTTGCTCCAGGCGTGAATGTTTATCACCCTTCATTTGAGATCTTCCTGTGATCTTAAAATTTCAAGCAAAGCCATGGTTGGACCCTTTGCATTCATCGTGGCTCCAAAAGCACCTGTACAGGCGGGACATCCGTCCGAGCAAGGGCAACTTTCTATTGCCTCGAAAGCTGCGTCGATGAGTTTTTCTTTCAATGCGAAGGCTCCATCTGCAAGTCCCACGCCTCCGGGGACATTATCCGCTATATAAATGGTCGGAGCACTAAACATGGGATCGCGTACCATGCTGTGAACCCTGATATCTCCTCGATCACACATTAAAAACAAAGGTGCAATGGCTCGAAATAGATGCGATATTCCTAAAAGGCCTGTACTCAAGCGCTCTTCTCCCAGTATATCGGTGAATTTCTTTTCTAATTTGATCCAACAGGCGGTTGTATGCATTTCATCTTCGTCCATGTGTATGTGACCATATCCGACATTTTCGTGGGTCATGAGCTTGATCTTTTTGTAAACGGTTGGGCGAAAGGTCAATAAGACCTCACCTAAGCCCCAGTTGCCTTTTTCTGTAAATATGTCTAATACTTTCAAGTGAGTGGCCAGGTCTGCGTCTGTATAGTAATCCACGGATACGCTCTTCACGTAACATCGCATGCCTTTGGTGTCAAGTTCAATGACCTGATAGCTTTTGCCATCGTGGAAATATATTGCCTCTGGATGAATTAACATGGGAGCGCTCGGTCTATCGACTTCCCCGATGACTCTGGGCTTATGGCCTTCAGTGACATCTATTATTACGTAATTTTCATTCGTCGCACTTCTAAGAGACATGTTTTGAGCGGGGAAGGAGTCGGACTGCCAAAAGTACCGCGATCCTGCGAAATGTAGGACTTCGTATTGTGACAAGTATTCAAGCACTTCCTCTGGATTAGTTATTCCAAATGATTCATCCTGCGCGAAGGGCAACTCAAAAGCCGAACATTTAACGTGGTCTACATATATGTATAAATTGTTAGGGTTTATTCTAGCCAGTTCCGGCGAACCGCCGAAGAAATAATTTGGTTTTGTAGCTATGAATTGGTCAAGAGGTGCGGATGAAGCTACAAGAATGGCAGCTGAGTGCCCAGAGCGTCTCCCTGCCCTTCCAATTTGTTGCCATGCCGAGGATATGCTTCCAGGGTATCCGTGTATGACGGCTAAAGAAAGGCTTCCTATGTCTATTCCAAGTTCTAAGGCATTTGTACTCACGACGCCCAAGATTTTTCCGCTTTTTAGGTCTTTTTCTATTTTTCTGCGTTCTTTGGGTAGATATCCGCCTCGATACCCGCTTACTAAATTTTCATCAACGCGCAACCTTTTTAAGTTTTCCCTAATATAGGTCAGCAAAAGTTCGACGTTTAGTCTTGACCTCGTAAAGACTATTGTGCTTATTCCGTTTGCTATGGCTTGAGCTGCAATATCGGCTGTAGCCGCAAGTGATGACGCTCTTATGCCAAGGTTTTTATTTATCAGGGGAGGATTATATATGAGAACGTGCTTTTCTGCTCTTGGAGCGCTGTTATTGGTGATTAACTCAACATGATTTTCGATCAAACCTTCAGCAAGTTCCGCGGGGTTTGAAATTGTAGCAGAACATAGTATGAACGTGGGATTTGATCCGTAAAAGGAACAAACTCTTTTAAGTCTTCTTATTACATTTGACATATGGGAACCAAATACGCCTTTGTAAGTATGAAGCTCGTCTATGACCACGTATCGCAAATTCTCAAATAGCTTTATCCATTTCGTATGGTGCGGTAGAATGCCTATATGTAACATGTCAGGGTTTGTGACAACAACATGCCCCGCAGCCCTGACTTTAGTGCGTATATTAGGGGGCGTATCTCCATCGTAAGTGCAGGTGGATATGGGCATGTCAATTTTATTCGTTATCGCGTTAATCTCGGCTAGCTGATCTTGGCTTAACGCCTTCGTTGGAAATATGTAAAGGGCCCTGGAAGAATGGTTTTCTAAGATTGAGTGAATTACAGGGATGTTATAACATAAAGTCTTGCCTGAGGCCGTAGGCGTGACAACTACGACGTTCTTCTTTGCCAATGCCATATCGATCGCTTTTGTTTGGTGTAGGTAAAGTTCTTTTATTCCAAGCTCCTTTAGTGCATTCGTTAGCTGGGGATTGATCTGTGGCCACGGGCCAAACTCGGCTTCTTGTGCTGGCATGGTCTTGCAGGCAGTGATTTCTCCCGGAAGAAGTTGTAACGTCTTCAAAAATGCCGTTAAATTTTTCTTGTGCATGAGAGCTTCCAAAGTCGATCCACCTCCATGTAAAAGTTTAGCATTTGCCGGAGATTAGTAAATTCCTTTTATGAAAACATATATAATTTTTAATATACTTCTAGATGTTTGAGCGAGAGGAGAAAATTGAATGCAGTATGTAACGATCGTTTTGCCTTTGATAGCTATTATGGGGGTAGGATGGTTTTTGCGTCTCATGAAAATTATAAAATCTGATAGCGATGATTTGGGAGGCATACTTTACTGGGGAATCCTGCCAGCGCTTCTTTTCAGAACGATATACAATTCTGGCGGAATAAACAGGGATGATGTGAATCTTTTATGTGCGGTATATCTTTCTTTTTTGATAATGCCTTTTTTATCCCTTATTTTTTCTCCTTGGAAAAAAGATCGAAAAAGGCTTGGCGTTTCGCTCATGACGTGCATCAGATCAAACAATATATATATGGGCATTCCGGTAGTTTCGCTTGCAATGGGGGACGCGGGAGTCATGGCCGTGTCTAAATACCTTGGCGTTTCGCTCGTAGGTTATCAAATTCTGTCCGTGATGTGGGGACAAATCGGCCTTTATGGGAAGATTAACTTAAATACCCTTTTGAAGACGGCCAAGGAAGCGGCAAAAAATCCGCTCATTGTTTCCTGTATTTTCGCTTTCATATGTTCTTCTTTTTTGCATATACGAATACCTCGCTGGGTAGATGATATGCTTCGTTTGTTGGGTGAAGCGGCAACTGGTTTGGCGTTAATAGCACTTGGGGCCGATATGCAGTTGAAAGAAATCGTCAAGTCTGTCAGGACTACATGGGTAGATACTTTGATGAAGGTGATAGTTTATCCTTTTTTGGTCATGTTTTTGTTTTCCCTTTGGCCAGTTGCCCATAATGTTCGAAACGCTGTTATACTAGTTTCTGCCATGCCTGTGGCGGTGAACGCCTTTATAGTTGCCAGGGGGATGAATATGGATCACAAATACGCCGCAGACCTCGTTGCGGCGAGTACTTTTGCGTCGATATTAATCGTTCCGTTTTGGGTTGCTATTTTGTTTTAAAAAAAGTGTACAAGGAGTGGTTTATAATATGTTAGTAAGAGTCTACACAAGTCCATCCTGTGCTGCCTGTGAAAGGGTCAAAGAATTTTTATTAAGCAAAGGGATTCAGTTCCAGGTGATTGATATAAGCCTTGACAGAAATGCAGCTATGGAGCTTGTTCGTCGTACTCATCAATTGTCCGTTCCCGTCGTTCAAATAGGAGATAAATTTATAGTTGGGTTTAACCAAGATAGAATGATGAGTCTGTTAAGCGACGAAGGGATCATCAATTCATAAATTAACAATGTAGGAGGAATGGCAATGGCACGTAATATCACGCCCCGGGAGAAAGATTATTCGCAATGGTATTTAGATGTCATCAAGGCAGCAGAAATGGCCGATTACGCCCCCGTGAGGGGTTGTATGGTGATCCGTCCAACGGGGTATGCAATTTGGGAATCTATACAAAGTCAACTAGATGAGCGTTTTAAGGAAACGGGGCATGTGAATGCCTATTTTCCTCTTTTAATTCCAAATTCCTTCTTGGAAAAAGAAGCCAAGCATGTAGAAGGATTTTCTCCGGAGTGCGCTGTCGTCACTTATGCTGGAGGCGAGGAACTGGAAGAACCCTTAGTTGTCAGGCCGACCTCGGAGACAGTGATTGGTCACATGTACAGCAAATGGGTGCAATCGTGGAGGGATCTTCCAATATTAATCAATCAGTGGTGTAATGTGGTACGTTGGGAGAAGAGACCTCGACTGTTTTTGCGTACCTCAGAATTTTTATGGCAGGAGGGACACACAGCTCATGCCACTCGAGAAGAAGCCATGGAAGAGACGCTTCGAATGTTGGAGGTTTACCGTTCTTTTATGGAGGAGGTCTTGGCCCTTCCGGTCATAGTAGGAGAAAAATCAGAGGGGGAGAGATTCCCCGGTGCGGAAAATACCTATACATGCGAGGCCATGATGACAGACAAGCGCGCTTTGCAGGCCGGCACTAGTCACTTTTTGGGACAAAATTTCTCCAGGGCCTTCGATATAAGATTTCAAAATAAAGAGGGAGAATTAGAGTACGCTTGGACGACCAGCTGGGGCGCGTCCACGCGTTTGATAGGCGCAATTGTCATGACCCATTCCGATAATGACGGTCTTGTTTTGCCGCCAAATGTAGCACCTGTGAAGGTCGTCGTTATACCCATTAGTCCCGATCAAAGTCGATTGCAAGATAAGATATTGCCTGAAGCAAAAAATATCTTAGAAAGGCTAAAGAAAGCCTTGGGCAGGGACCAGGTTATTTTGGATACTCAATTTCACATGAGACCTGGTGATAGATTCTTTTATCATCTACAAAGAGGTATTCCTTTACGACTGGAGTTGGGGGAAGCCGAGTTGGCATCTTCACGTTTACGTGCAGTTAGACGAGATACGACCGAAGTAATAAATATATCTCTTGATGCGGTGGATCGGGAAGTTCCCAAACTTTTAGATGACATTCAAGGCAATTTATTAGAAAGGGCAAGGACGTTTCGCGAACAAAACACCTATCAAGTGAATTCCTTTGAGGAGTTCAAAGAGGCATTGAACGAAAAAGGAGGATTTATCAAGGCTTGCTTTGCCGGCACCCCAGAGGACGAAAGAGCGATAAAAGAAGCCACCACTGCTACCATTCGATGCTTCTTATTGGACGATTCAACTGAGAGGACCTGTTTTTATACCAAAAAACAAGGCGGTAGAATGGCCGTGTTTGCCAAGGCCTATTAAAAATAT
>JAAYTM010000051.1 GCA_012518015.1 Synergistaceae bacterium | reverse complement strand
TTCCGAAACACCACGATAACTCCTGGATTAAATTATAAATATCAAACATTATTCTATTCACATTTTTCCTCCTGCACGGCAATATTGTTTACATTATTTAGAAAATTTTACCAACAATAGTTTCCATTGTCAACTAGAAAGTAGACAAAAACTAACCTCAAAGGTCCAACTAAACTGGAATGGAGCTTAAAATGTTACAAGCTGGTTAGAAGCAAAGTGTTATAATAAATCTCGTTTAAGGCGATTTTAAAATATTTCAAGAGGGTTCCATAAAATGCCATATGCAGAATATAAAGCCCCAAAAGGGATCATAAAGGTTTCTTTAAAGTTGGACGGAGACAGCATATCTGAAATTCGGATAAGCGGGGATTTTTTTATGTATCCCGAAGAGGCGCTTGACGAGCTTGAAGGAAGACTCGTCGGCATAAGTGCCGATAGGGAAAGCTTGCTGGAAGCGTTGGAGAAATTTTACTCTGAGACGAAGGTTGAAACGCCCATGATCGAACCAAAACACTTCGTTGAAGCGATAATGAGATCTTTGAGGGGATAAGATATGAAAAGCTGGAGATTGCTGCCATTAAGAGTGGACGAACCTTTTTACAGCATGGCCATAGACGAGGCGATTTTAAGGTTAAAGGCAGGCGGGAAGTCGCCTAATACCTTGAGATTTTGGAGATGGCAACCATCAACTGTATCGCTTGGGTATTTTCAGAGCGTCGATCGCGAAGTTGACCTTGAAGTAGCTAAAAAACGCGGCGTGGCAGTTGTAAGGCGCATCACTGGCGGAGGAGCCGTGTTTCACGACCAAGACGGTGAGCTTACCTATAGCGTCGTTTGTGGGCAAAATGACGTCCCAAGGGACATCGAAAAGTCTTTTGAGGCAATTTGCGAAGGGCTCATAAGAGGCTTCAAACGTCTCGGCCTTGACGCATGCTTTAGCCCCCTAAATGACATCACGGTAGGAGGCAAAAAGATCTCAGGAAGCGCGCAGACCAGGAAATGGAGATGCGTCTTGCAACACGGCACCATACTCATAGATCCTGATATAAGGCTCATGTTTGAGCTTTTAAGGGTAAGCCCTGAAAAAATCACGGACAAGTTCATCTCTTCCGCTTACGAGCGGGTGACGTCAATAAAACGGGAACTTGGCGAAAAACCGAGTTTTGAAGAGGTAAAAGAAGCGATGAGGCTCGGCTTTGAGGAGTCCTTTGGCGTTAGTTTCGAGGAAGGAGAGCTGTCTTCCGAAGAAATTAGTTTGGCCAAAGAGCTGATAGAAAAATACGCCTCTTACGAGTGGTTAATGAAGCGATGAATGATACCATGCAGACGAAAGATGCGTTTTTAAAAAAATTCAACCGCAGCAAAAAGTTCTATGCTTACTATCCTTACCCCAAGTTTCCTTCGGTTTCTGTAACCGGGAAAGCTTGCGCGATGAACTGCAAACACTGCGGGCGGCAATATTTAAAACACATGGTTTCCTGCCCCAGCCCAGAGGAGCTTTACCGAAAATGCCTTGGTTTTGACAAAAAAGGCTTTAAAGGCGTTCTTGTAAGCGGTGGTTATAACAGTAACGGGTGGGTGCCTTTGGAAAGCTTCGTCGATGTCTTGGCGCGCATCAAGCGTGAAACAAACCTTGCGATAAACGTCCATTGCGGCCTCGTGCCGGATGAGCTTGCCTGCGATCTCGGCAAGGCGGGCATAGACGTAATATCCTTTGATCTCATAGGAGCTGACGAGTCCATAAAAGAGGTAATAGGAATCGAAAAAAGGGTCGAGGATTATGAGCGCTCGCTGGATGCCTTGGTCACATCTGTTTCATCCGTTGTGCCCCACATCACGATAGGCTTGCACGGGGGCAAATTATTGGGCGAAGAAAGGGCGCTTGAAATCGCAAGCTCAAAAACGATAAGCGCATTAGTGTTTTTAGTGCTCGTGCCGACGGTCGGTACCGCCTTTGAAAAGGCCCTCCCTCCTGTGGCAGAAGAAGTTGGAAAACTAATTTCTGCCGCCCGGCTTAAAAGGCCCGATATTCCCATAATGCTTGGCTGCATGAGGCCGCGACTCCTCGAGTATGAAATTTCAGCCCTTAATGCCGGTGTTGACGGGATCGTGATGCCAAGACAGGAAACGCTCAAAGGCGCAAAGAGCCTTGGTCTGATCGTGCAAAGCGTTGAAGGATGTTGTGCGGTTCCGCTCGGGTTTGGAGGATAAAAAATGGTTAAGTATATAAGAGTAGCTCTCGGAACGGGTGTCCTTTTGGGTTTTTGCAAGGCTAAACTTCAAGTTGCCCCGACTACGGCTCATCTTCTCACTTATTTTGAGGGAAAGTGTTTGGCCAATTGCAAGTTTTGCCCCCAGGCGAGGGAAAGTTTTTCGGACCAAAAGATGCTCTCGAGGGTAGAGTGGCCAAAGCTCGAGCTTGAGGGAGTCATCGAATCGCTAAGAACGAGCGATCACGGTTTTAAAAGGATATGCGTTCAGTCAGTTAATTACGCGGGGGTCGTAGAAGATCTCCTAGAAATAGTTTCAAGGATAAAAGGGAGGTGCGACCTTCCCATATCCGTTGCATGTCATCCTCTTCCGAGTCAAGATATAAAGCGCTTGGCAGACGCCGGGGCAGAACGCATCGGGATTGCCCTTGACGCGGCCACACCAGAACTTTTTGAAGCCATAAAAGGCAAGGGGGCAAATTCTTTTTATTCCTGGCGGACTCATTTGCACGCCCTCCAGGAGGTAAAAAAGATAGTTGGCAAGGCAACCACCCACCTGGTAGCCGGCCTGGGTGAAAGCGAAGAGGAGATGGTAAGTACTATCCAAGTCCTGCACGACCAAGGCATAACTGTGGGGCTTTTCGCCTTTACGCCAATAAAGGGGACGCCTTTGGCCAAAAACTCTAGCCCCGATGTATCCGCTTACAGGCGGGTTCAGCTTGCCCATTACTTGATCGCAAACGGCTTTGGCAGGGCAGAAAAAATGAAGTTTGAAAATGGCAGGGCAATCAGCTTTGGAGTGGACGAAAATACGTTAGAACTTGTGGTAAATAGCGGCGCGCCCTTCATGACTTCGGGATGTCCCGGGTGTAACAGGCCCTTTTATAACGAATCGCCCCTGGGCCCCATCTACAACTATCCGAGAAAGCCTACGGAAGGAGAGATCGAATCGATCAAAGATGAACTCGGCCTTGCGGGCAGATATTAATTGCTATTTCGCCTTCCAAGTTTATTTCCTTGCCGGCTTGGGGGATGAATTTCCATCTGTAGGCGCCGTCCAAACTTATATAGCTTGAAATGCCCTTCATGGAAAGTTCTTCCAATTTGACCGAAAATGACAGGGCTTCAAACCTTGAAAAGCCGTCGGCGAACCTTTCTGCCACACGTCCTATCTTTACGCCGCCAAGAAACACGGGGTCGCCGATTTTCACTTCATCAAGCGATAATACTCCGCCAAAGCCGTAATGCGGCACGCCTCCGTCTAAAATTCCGATTCCATTACCGACGAAGACCGGCATTCCGACAAAAGGACCAATGCATGTGTTTGGGCCTTCCGCTAAGACGGATCGTGGTTTTAAGGCCACAACCTTTCCCATAAATGCAGATAGTTTTGTGCGTTCGTTGTGGGTAAACATGCTACACCGCGTCTTTTTTGACGTTGAATCCGTGTCGTTTGATTTTCCTTCAAATATCAAGTGAATTGGAAGGCCGCCTCTTGCCCTGAGCAGATTATCGCACGGCCTTATTTCCACGTGCAAATGACGATCCGTCCAGGTATCAAAGTGGCCATTTCTTATCATTTCACCTAGCGGCTCACCCACATTTACGTAATCGCCTACCATAACGCTGGGTTTAACGTGAAGTATGCGAACGAGATACTCGGAACTGATCGGTGTTTCGATGGCGATCAGATATTCTTTCGTAGGCATCTGAAATTGCTTCGTCTTCGGAGCGGAAAATTCATAAATATATCTAACCCTACCCTCTACTGGAGAAGGCGCTTTTGAAGAAAGAGGGTAAATATCAACAGCTCGATGCTCGAAATGCGCCAAGTAAGGACTGTTGAAAAAAGACACCCTGCTTTGACGCGGAGCATAGATTTTTATCCCACAGGAGGCAGCAATTTTTATCATCTGCTCTCACATCCCCCTTTTGTAGCTGATACTGATTATACTTGATATGAGCCTGTTCAAAAATAAAGCAGAATCTGTTAAGCTCATTTAAAGGGGTGATGTCATTGGAGACGGTTTCTTTGCTTAAATGTCTTTCAGGCGTGGACGGACCCTCAGGGTACGAAGATGAGGCGCTAAAGCTCATCGAAGAAAAAATAAAACCTTACGCGGACGTTTTAAAAACAAGCAGGCTTAATACCTTAATAGCTCTAAAACGCGGCGAGGGCACAAAAAAACTCGGGATATTCGCACACGTCGATGAGTTAGGTTTTGTCGTCGCCAAAGTAGAAGAAAGAGGTTTTATAAGGCTTGAGCCCATCGGCGGTGTCGATCCCAAAGTCGTTTTGTCCCAGCGGATAAAGATATTTACGAAGCAAGGCGTTGTTTCAGGCGTCGTTGGCTTTCTTCCCCCGCACCTTCAAAAGGAGGACCAAAGAGGGAAAGTCCCCAGCTTCGATGATATTTTCGTAGATGTTTCATGTTCATCCTTGGGAGAACATGTGAGCGTGGGAGATATTTGCGTAATCGAAGGAGAATGTACTGAGCTTGGAAGCAAAGTCTCCGGCAAAGCCCTGGACAACAGGGCAAGCTGTGCCGCCTTGATCTTGGCGGCTCAAAATCTTCAGGCTATAAAAAACAGGGCGGACGTTTACTTCATATTTTCAAGCCAGGAGGAGATCGCAGGTCCCGGAGCGGTTTCCGTGGCTTACGAGCTGGGACTGGATGAGGCCATAGTGGTAGACGTGACTCACGGCAATGAAAAGATCCCTCAATTTCCCCAAATAAAGATTTCTGAGGGTCCAGCCTTAGCCGTTGGTCCCGTCATAAACAGGGAGTTTTACAAGGCCCTTTCAGATGTGGCGAAGCGTAACGGCGTAAAAGTACAGCTTGAACCCACGCCGGGAAGGTCCGGTACGGACACGGACGAAGTGCAAATTACCGGGTCCGGCATCAAAACGGCGCTCGTTTCCATACCGCTCATGTACATGCACACGCCCGTTGAAGTAGCAGACCCCCGTGACATAGAAGAAACGGCAAGACTTATTGCCTTGGCAAGCACCATATAAGGCGTGTAAGGAAAGAGGTGAAGGCGTTGTACCTGAAGGAATTGACAGAGCTTGACGGCGTCTCGGGAGACGAGGGGCGCGTCAGGGATTTCATAAAAGAAAAAATAGAAAGCAAGGTCGATAGTGTCAAGGTGGATGTGCTGGGCAACTTAATTGCTTTCAAAAAAGGGACTAAGTCAAACAGAAAGTTCGTCTTAGCTGCACACATGGACGAGGTTGGCTTCATGGTGACAAACGTCGAAGACGACGGGACTTTGTCCTTTGCTCCAGTAGGGGGCGTCGATCCCAGGGTCATCGTGGGAAAACACGTCAGGATCAAGGGAGAAGTGCCCGGCGTCATTGGCTACAAGGCCATACACCTTCAAAAGAGAAACGAGATCCTGGAGTCACCTAAATACGAAAATCTCCGCATAAATATCGGCGCAAGTTCAAAAGACGAGGCCACCCAAAAAGTAGAGATTGGCGATTACGTCTCCTTTGCGACGGACTTCAGGTGTGAAAATTCACGCGCAACCGGAAAGGCCTTCGACGACAGGGCAGGATGCGCAGTACTTATGGAGATAATAGAAAGAAGTGAACGTTTCGAAGACGATCTTTACTTCGCCTTTTTGGTGCAGGAAGAAACAGGCCTGCGGGGAAGCGCGGTGTTATTTGAACAGCTTCAACCCAACCTGGCCCTGGTGATCGAGGGAACGACCGCAGGAGACGATCCCGGGCTTCCCGAACATCAGTGGGCGACTCACCTGGGAGACGGTCCGGCCATCACCTTCATGCACAGAGGATACGTAGTAAATAAAAAGATTTACGAATCAATACTGCAGGTTGCTCAAAAATACGACATCAAACACCAGCCGAAAAGGAGGACCGCAGGAGGGACCGACGCTGCGCGCCTCGCTAAGACTGGCGGGGGAGTGCCTGCCGGCGTAATTTCCGTTCCGGCTCGCTACATTCACAGTCCCCTATCTGTAATCGACGTGGATGATTTTAAAAACACGGTTTCACTGGTGGGCAAGATCTTAGAAGAAGGAGAGGGTTTTGCAAGATGATTGATCTGATAAAGGAACTCACCGAAAGTTACGGTCCAAGCGGCAGGGAAGAGGAAGTTCAAAAAGTCGTTTTAAAACACCTTGAAGGCCACATAGACGGCCATAGATTTGACCCCTTGGGCAATTTGCTGGTTTGGAAAAAAGGCAAAAGTGACAAAAAGGTGCTGCTCGATGCCCATATAGACGAAATCGGACTTGTAGTCACAAACATCGACGATAAAGGGTTCCTGAGGATAGAACCGGTTGGCGGAGTTTCTCCTTATACCTACGTGGGCCACAGGGTCAGATTCCCCAAGGCCACGGGCGTAGTTTACTACGAAGGTGAAACGCCCGAGGAGCAAAAGAAAAATTTATCGAACCTGACCTTCGATCACCTTTTTGTGGACATCGGCGCCTGTGACCGAAAGGAAGCGGAAAGCATAGTCCCCATAGGCACCTTTGGCGTCTATGATTCATATTTTTACGAAAACGGCAAATATCTTGTTTCCAAATCCATGGACGACAGGATCGGCTGTGCCGTTTTAGTTGAAGTCTTCAAGAATTTAAAAGACCCCAGGCACACGGTTATAGGGTCTTTTTCCGTTCAGGAAGAAATTGGGCTTGTTGGAGCATCAGTGGCCGCATACGATTTTTCTCCCCTGCTTTGCGTTGCCGTAGACGTGACTGACTCGGCAGACTATCCCAAAGGGCTTAAAAGACATGCCATGGCTTTGGGCAAAGGCCCTGCAATAAAGATCAAAGATCGAGCCTCGATAAGCCACAGGAAGGTCGTCGAACTGCTGGAGCAGGCAGCACAAAAGGCAGGCGTACCTTACCAAAAGGAAGTTTTGACCTTTGGCGGCACTAACGCTGCCGTCCTTCAAAGGACAAAGGAAGGCATTCCTTCGGCGACGCTTTCTATACCTACGAGATACGTCCATTCGCCAAGCGAAACGGTAAGCTTAAACGACGTGGAAGGCGCAGTAAAATTGCTGGTAAGCTTCATCGACTTGGAGCTAGAGCTTTAATGTCTTGAACGCGGATTTTTCGAGATAGCTTAACGTAAATTAAAAAAAAGGGTCGCTCATGTGCATAGCGACCCTTTCATATAAATTGTGCGGTTACTTTTTTATGGTGTTTTTCAGCAAGCGCCCGTCTTCAAAGGCAATATAAACATCGAACTTCTCTGGTGCGGCGCCGAAATTGCCGTTGTCAGCCAGCCAGAGGTGCAGTTCCGTGTCTCCTTCGACCTCCATATTGAAAGACCCGTCCGTATTAGACAGTATTCCCCCAGACGCCGCGCGGGTAACTACTATATTCCATATGCCGTTTCCCGGAATGGTATCCCAGGTTCCGCTTTTGCTGTCTTTTGCCTTAATGGTTATGCTTTCTATGGTCCCTTTGGTATTAATGAGCTTGAGCAGCACGTGAGCGTCGGGATTTGCGTCGGGCGTAGCAAGAAGAGATGAAACCTCGCCCTTTTTCAGGTAGTTCATCGGGCCCTTACCGACATAAGTTGCCCGAATTTTGTCTGAAACCTGAGCAGTGGCAGAAGGAGCAGTAGTTTTTGAAGCTTGCTCTCCTTCAATGACGCGGACAACATCCTTTTCCAGGATGCTTCCGTCGCTCATTACTACAAGGACTTTATATTTCACGTCACCTTCTGTGATGGTGCCGTTATCGGTGAGCCATAGGTTGAAGTCCTTCTTCCCGGACACATCTAAAGAAACTGAGCCATTGCTTTCGTTTAAGACGTTTCCGGAGGAATCCGTCACCGCCACCAGCCATTTCCCGTTTCCTGGTATCGTATCCCATTCCGAGGCTCCATCATCGCCGCGGACGATGAAGTTGATGATCTTTCCCTCGGCTACCAGTTCAAGGGCGATCTTCCAGTCGGGCTTTCCGTCGCCCTTTAGTGCCTCGCTTCTTGAGGTCAGATCTCCTCTTGTAGGCTCAATCAAAACAGCAGAGAGGATGCCTTTGTCGACGGCCGTTTTTGCAACTTCCTGACGCTCTGCTACTTTGCGCAAGACCGTGCCGTCATTGAACTTAACGATCACTTCATATCGCGTAGCGCCGGCTGCAATGGAGCCGTTGTCGGCAACCCAAAGGTCCAAGGTCGTATCGCCCTCTACGGCAAATTTTACGCTTCCGTCCTCCCTGTTTCGCAGCTTGCCGTCGGTGTACACCGCTATGGCCCATATTCCATTGCCGGGGACGGTATCCCAGGCAGAAGATGTGCCATCCACGTTTCTTATCGAAATTTCTTCAACTACGGATACGGTGTTAAATCGGATTTTAAAGTGAGCGTCTCTTACGCCGTCTCCTTTGATCTTCTCTGACTTTCCTACGACGTCTTTGTCTCCAATTCCCAATAAGACCGCCGATAGTTCTTCGGACTCGGGCAATTCGACCTTTTCAGCTTCTTTGGGCTTAAAGATATCGGGCATCCCCGGGACTGTTGTCTTCGCCGTTGCGGTGCTCCCGTCCATGAATGAAACGGTGACCTCATATTCCCGTGTTTCCGAAAAGGCAGTACCGTCGTCGGCAACGTAAAGATGAAGGGTAATTAGGGCGAGAAATGGTTTGGTCGAAAAAGACCCCGAGGCAGTTGTTAAATCCTCTCCCTTGCCGTCTTGTACGATCATTCCCCATTTCTCGTTGCCGGGAATCGTGTCCCACGCCCTATCCGTTCCTAGAGCTTTAAGCTCCACCCCCGTGACAGCTCCGGCGCCTTTAATGGAAACAATGAAATGAGCATCAGGTTTGCCGTCCGGTTTCAAGGTCTCCTTCGTCCCCAGAAGGTCCGTTTCGGTGCCTTTGAAAGTAAAACTTTGTATTTCACCCATGGCAGCGAAGGCAGAATTTACAAACAGCATCGAGGCAGTTATCAAGAAAAGGAGAAAGACTGCCCTTTTCATTGATTTCATGGCTCAATCCCCCTTTATAAATTATTAATTCATCTGCTACTAAGATATTATAACATGCCACAATGACGCATCGGTATTATTTACGATAACGAACGAGTCTAGGTTGACTAAAACACCAATAGAGTGGTATGGTTAATAAACCGTTATAACGCACATATTGATCGTTATAATAAACAGAATGAGGGGAGTTGTCGATGGAAAATATGCAACTGATTTTGGCTTCTAATCTCCGAAGAATTAGAGAGGAGCGCAGGCTCAGCCTCGATAAGGTATCGGAACTGACAGGCGTGAGCAAGAGTATGTTGGGCCAAATCGAGCGCGGAGAATCAAACCCCACTCTCCAGACAGTTTGGAAAATAGCAAATGGACTGCGAGTCTCGCTCACGGATCTTACCGAGGTTCCTAGGTCAGAAACGGTGGTTATCTCAAAAGAGGATATTTCTACCATCGTCAGTGATAACGGACTATTTCGGGTATATCCCGTTTTTCCTTTTGATGGGGAGACTAGATCTGAGATTTTGGCCATTGTCCTCGAGAAAGGAGCTTATTCTTGTTCCGAAGCCCACAACGCGCGAACTGTGGAATATGTTCTGGTCTTTGAGGGAGAGGTCACTATTATGGCAGGATCAGAAGAGTATGTCCTGAAGGCGGGGGAGGCCATCAAGTTCCGCGCGGATCGCGCCCATTCCTACCATAATTCAGGTGATGGCGTAGCGCGATTTTGCAACGTAATGTTTTACCCGGAATAGCACTTAAAGCAGGGAGGGAAAGATGTGAGTATTAGTGAAAGAACGGAAAGGATTCGGCAGGAGTATTTGAACAATAAGCCCTCTATCAGCTGCCTCAGAGCTGAAATTTGGACAAAGTCCCACAAGGAGACGGAAGGAGAGCCCATCTGTATTCGCCGGGCAAAGGCCTTTGCAGAAGCCTGCGATCAACTTCCTGCATTGATTTTCCCTGACGAGCTCATAGTTGGAACGGCGGGAGAATTTCGTCGTACCGCCATCTTGACACCCGAGTTTTCCTGGATGTGGGTGGATAAAGAGATGGACGCCTTCGATCAACGACCCCAAGACCCTTACGTCATCACGGAAGAGCAGCGCAATTTTTTGCGGGAAGAAGTTTGGCCCTACTGGAAGGGAAATTCCCTGGAAGAAGCCTTTCTCAAGCGGATTCCCGGGGAAACGGCAAAACTTTTAGTCGACACGGGAATTCTTGATAACGATTCAAAGTGGAGACAAGCCGTGGGCGAAATTACTCCTGACTACCAGGATGTCCTCTTCCCCAAGGGATTTAGAAAAATTCGGGAGGAGGCGAAAGTTAGGCGTGAGGCTCTAAAGGCAGATTCGATTTCAAACATCGAGAAGATAGAATTTTACGAATCGGTAATCATTGCATGTGATGGAATTATGCGCCTGGCAAAGCGCTATTCGGATGCGGCCAAATCGCTTGCCGCCTCCGAAAAAGACGAGGGGCGAAAAGAAGAACTCCTTGCCATTGCTCGCATATGCAGTCGCGTTCCCGCCGATCCGCCTCGCACGTTTCATGAAGCGTGTCAGTACGTGTGGTTTGTTCAGCTGGGCGGCATCATCTCAGAAAATCCCCTTGCCCTAAACCTCGGGCGCTTCGACCAATATATGTATCCCTTCTATGAAGCCGATGTAAGGGCTGGCCGTTTGGATCGCAAAAAGACGCAAGAGCTCGTGGAATGCCTCTGGCTTAAACTTTCAGAGTGGGTGTGGACCATCTCCTCTAACACGGCCAATTACTTTGCCGGATATAACCAGTTTCAAAATCTAACCGTGGGTGGCCGAAAACGAGACGGAAGCGACGGCGCCAATGAGTTATCTTATATTTGCCTGAAAGCCACGGAGAGCGTCAGGACCCATCAGCCGGGCTTGAGCGTACGAATTCATCCCGATTCCCCAGATGAATTCCTCATGGCCGTGGCCGAACTCGTGAGCAAGGGGTTGGGATTTCCCGCCATCCATAGCGACAGGGCAGGATATGAGATGTTACTGCAGATGGGATACGACCCTGAAGATGCGAGGGATTGGAGCAATTGCGGTTGTGTCGTTCCCCATTTCAGAAAGACGGGAGAATGGACTTCCGCCGTTAATGTCAACTTTGGAGCAGCCTTAGAGTATGCATTAAATCAAGGGAGGAGTCGTCTGTCAGGCAAGCTTATGGGGTTACCGGAAAAACCTATAGAGGAGTTTGCCCATTTTGAGGAAGTGAAAGAAGCCTTTTTTAGACAACTTTCTAATCTAATAGAACATGCCGTGATAGGAACGGTCGTAGCCCAAAAAATTCATATGGAAATGGTCCCGCGCCCCTTTTTGTCAGCCTGCGTAGACGGATGTCTGGAAAAGGGAGCAGATCTCAGTAAGGGTGGGGCAAATTATAACATAGGGCCTGTGCTTACCGGGATCGGCCTTGGGGTAGTGGCCAATTCTCTGGCCGCGATAAAGAAACTTGTCTTTGAGGACAAAATTACATCTATGGGAGAGCTCAACCTTGCCCTAGATAAAAATTGGGAGGGTTTCGAAGAATTGCGCAAGCAGGCTCTTGGCGTCCCCAAGTATGGAAATGACGATGATTATGTGGATTCTTTAGCTAGGGAAATTTCTGACTTTTATTTTAAGGAGACGCGAAAATACAAAGACGTCTTTGGTTCGCCCTTCAATACTGCCTTTATGGGCATATCAAACTACGTTCCCACAGGTAAAATAGTGGGGGCCCTTCCATGCGGCAGAAGGGCAAGGGAGCCTCTCTCGGAGGGGGTCTCTCCTTTTGCGGGAAGCGATGTGTCCACGCCCCTTGCAGTTATGCGCTCTGCTGCAAAAGTGAACCACGATCTTCATAGCGGCGGAACTCTTCTTAACCTCAGGCTTAATAAATCGTTGGTCGACACCCCAAGGGGACGCAGAAATTTAGCGGCCATGATCCAGGCATACTTTTCCCTTGGTGCTTTTCATGTTCAGTTTAATACCGTCTCCACGGAGGTGTTGAGGAAGGCGCAGGCTCATCCGGAACAGTATCGGGATCTTCTCGTTCGAGTAGCAGGGTACAGCACCCAGTTTGTCAATCTCTCTCGAGAGATGCAGGATGCCATCATAGCCCGAACGGAGCACGGCTCCTATTAACTTTTAAGATGAAAGACAAAAAAATCTGCGTATCGCAGATACTTCATTTTACCGTGAACGATGGAGAAGGGATCCGCTCCACGGTTTTCCTGAGCGGATGTCCTTTGCGGTGCCTTTGGTGTTGTAATCCCGAGACATGGACACCAGTTCCCAAGGAAAGCATGCTGCCTTCAGGGAAGCGCGAGATAATGGGTCGTTTTATGACGGTGGAAGAAATTGATCGAGAACTTAAGCGCTATTTTATTTTCTATAGAGCTTCAGGCGGGGGCGTTACGTGGTCTGGGGGTGAACCATTCTTTTTTCCCGAGTCGTTGCGCCTCTTAGTAAACAACCTTTCACGCTTCGGCATTTCCCAAGCGGTAGAAACTTCCTGCTTTTTCAATTGGGAAGAGGTGGTAGATATAGTGGCAAAGCTGGACTTCATCTTCGCTGACATTAAGCATATGGACTGCCTTGAACATAAGCGGCTTACGGGAGTGGAAAACAGCGTGATTCTCGATAATATCAGGCGCATTGGTGCCACGGGGATCGAGACGGTCATCCGCGTTCCCCTTATCAAAGACGTCAACGATAGCGAGGAAAATATAAGGCACACTGCGCGGTTTGTTTACCAACACATGACATGGAAGAAAATGGAGATGCTGCCATACCATAATCTCGGGACCTTTAAGTATAGCTTGCTGGGGCTCGAGGAGTTTCGACATGATTTCAAGGCACCCTCCAAAGAGCATATACGCAGGCTCGAGGAGATCATCGCCGAAGAAGGAGTGGAGGTTGTCCGCTTTAAATAAAATATGAAGACTGCTGAAAAACAAATATACATAAAGAACACTTGGTGTAGCTTTATTTTTGCTCAGCCCCTATTTAAACTATAGTTCATTTACGGGAGATTCAGACATTTTTTCAGCAGCCCCATCTTTATTCTAAAAACCGAAGATAGGCTAAAGCTCGATAGTCAGTCGCTGTTTGAACGTTAACGTAGAATATCGATCGCTTGCTCTGTCGTTTTGTCATCAATCCTGTTATTGCTATAATAATCTATATCATCTTTTTGGGAGTCTCATTAATCCAACAAATGAGGTTTACTGTCGATGAAGGACGTGACCAGTCGCTATAAGGGTGCTTTTTTTGTCCTTTTGTCCGCTTTCTTATACGGATTTATCCCTATCCTTGCTGTGTTTGCCTATAAGAAAGATGTCAGCGTTATGTCTTTTCACTTGGTGCGATTTACTATTGCATCTGTTGCTCTTTTCTGCTTGCTTTATTTGCGAAGGGGAGAAGCTGCGTTGATGGTGGGCAAGAAAAAACTTTTTCAATTATTCGTACTTGGAGGGGTCCTCTTTACCCTCACGAGTTTTAGTTATTTTTCGAGTTTTAAATACATCCCGGCGTCCATAGCTGCCCTTATTTTTTATTCATATCCCGCCTTGGTTTCTGTGGGTTCTTCTTATATCAATAAAGAATATCTCTCGATGACTCTCGTTCTTTCTATA
>JAAYTM010000050.1 GCA_012518015.1 Synergistaceae bacterium | reverse complement strand
GGACTTAAACCTAAGGTCCTGGCAATTTTATCCATTTGCCGTTCCATGGCAAAGATGCTTTGTGGCGCCCCAAAGCCCCTGAAGGCACCGTTGGGCGGAGTGTTAGTAGCAACGACTTTGGCTGAGACATGCGCATTCGGGGTATTGTAACAACCCGTTGCATGAAGCAAGGATCGCTGTAATACGACAATGCTCAACGTCGTATAGGCACCGCCATCTAAGACCAAGTCTATGTCCTGAGCAACTATCGTGCCATCTTTTTTTACGCCGGTTCTGTGCCGTATCCTTGAGGGATGTCTTTTGGTGGTTGAAACCATGTCTTCTGCCCTGTCATAAATTATCTTTACGGGACGCTTGGCCTTCAAGGCCAGGACAGCTGCATGTATGGCAAGGAGGGAAGGGAAATCCTCCTTCCCTCCAAATCCGCCACCGGTGACGGCTTGTTTAATCACCACTTTTTCGGGTGGAAGCATGAAGGCGTGGGTCATGGCGCTGTGAATATAGTAAGGACATTGAAGGGAACCTATCACCTCGATGCCACCATCGTCGCGCGGCAGGACAACCATCCCCTGTGGCTCAAGGTAAAGCTGCTCCTGATGTCCCGTCCTGTAGGTCTCTTCGATTATGATGTCTGCTTCATTAAAGGCTTCTTCTGCGTTTCCCTTGTTAACTTCAAACTTTGCAAGGACGTTGTCCTCGCCCCATATGATGTTCTCGCCCGAAAGCGCTTCTTCTATAGTAAACACGGGCTCAAGCGGCTCTATTTCAACTTTTACGGCCTTTAATGCAGCCTTGAGGAGCGCCTTACTCGGAGCAGCGATAAGTGCTATAGGTTCTGATACGTAATTTACGATATCCTTTGCCAATATGGGCATGTCACGTCTTACCATGGCCACTTCATTCGGGCCTGGCAGATCTTTTGCCGTCACAAAGACTACCTTCGACCAATCAAACGACGGGTCCTGCCTTATTCCGACAATTTTCCCGTGGGGCACATCGCTTCTAACCGTTCCCCCATACCAACAGCCTGGGAAAGGTATGTCATCCACATATTGGGCCTTTCCTGAGACCTTATCCCAGGCGTCCACCCTCACAACAGATTTTCCCACGATAGACCCATCATTCCTGATATCGCTGGATTTTTCCTCAGCAAGTTCGGCTTCGAGTTTTTCACCCAAAGGTAAACATCTCCTCATATGTCAGTTACTGCTCTTTATTATAAAACACATAATTGATGAGCAAGTTGCTCACTATGCCAACTGTAACGGCCAAAAAGACGTTATTGGTGAGATAAAGCTTTGTGAAAGGACGCAACGTCCCAAGCCAAGCGCTTCGCTCTAAGTTAAGATAATAAGGCATCATTACGGATACTCCAAGAGTCACACCAGCTACGATCATATTTCCAAAGTTGTCCTTGATGTCTGACATTACCGTATTTATGCCTGACAACAATATCAAGCCGGCGCTTATGATGAAGGCTCCACCTATTACGGATTTCGGGATAGCAGCCAAAATTGTAGTCAACTTGGGAGATAGGCCGTAAAGCAAAAAGATGAAAGCTGCGGTTTGTGTGACAATCCTGCTTGCGATGCCCGTAGAGGCGATGATGCCCGCATTTTGACTAGCGCTCGTGACGGGAAGGCCTCCAAAAAGAGAACACAAAGCGCAAGAAAAGCCCTCGGCTGCTATTCCTCTGTTCATGTGTTTTACCTTGTAGGGTTCGGTGGCAGCCGTACATATAGCAGCATAATCGCCGATTGACTCAAATATGGAACAGGCATAACCGGTCAATATCAAAAGTATGGCGGAGAAACTGAATATCATAGGAGATGAGGCTCCATCGTATCCTTTGAAGGGGAAAAGTTTCGGTAAGGCAATCCAACTCGCCCTGGCAACGCTTCCCCAATCAAATACACCAAGCAAAGTTCCTCCAAATATCCCGACGATGAGGATTGAAATTAAAACGAATCCCCTGGATATGAGACCTTTGAGCTTAAAACGCAAGAAAAGGGCAAGTAAAAAACTTACTATTCCAAGAGTCAAGTGCAGCGAATCCGTTATTGCAAAAACCCAAGAAAGGGAGATGCGGGTTATGACGAAGCCAATAGTTGCGACTACTGACCCGACAACGACTGGCGGCATGAACTTCCTTAAAACGGTGAGCACTCTCGATGCGCCGAAAACTCCTTCTATAATGCCGCCCGCAAAGGCAGCTCCCCACGCTGTGGTAAGCCCAAAGGGATATGTCTTGGCGATAGAAGCCATATTTACAAAAATGGGAACGGAAGGCAATTGAACGACGGGCAATCTATTTCCCAGTGTGGTTTGTATCATAGTGGCTACGAAAACCCCTATGAAACAATAACTTATCATGGAAGGCGTGACGCTTTCCGGCAAGCCGGCCATGGCCACGAAAGCGGTAGCCCATATAAAGGGACTGAAATCAACTAAGGTAAGTTGCAAGGCGTAATAAAACGTCTCAAAAAAGGATTTGGGCTTTTCGTCAATTGTAAGAATAGGCTTGGTTAACATCTGAATTTCCTGCTCAAACACAGGTTGTTCGGGGTCATATGCCATAATTTTCACCACCCTTTCTAAAGCAAAAATGGCACCCACAGGACGCCCCTTAATTGTGTTAACTTATGTCTTTTTCTTTCAAGGCCTTCAAAAGACGCTCAGGTGTAATGGGGAGGTTATACATCCTGACTCCCACGGCATCATAAATGGCATTTGCTATGGCAGGCCCCGGCGTGTTAATCGCAACTTCTCCAACGGATTTCGCGCCGTAGGGACCAAAGTCCTCGAAGGAAGGCACGAGTATGGTAACAATATCGGGTAAGTCAGTAGTCTTGTAAGCCTTGTAATCCCAAAAACTGGCATTTTTTACCTTCCCGCTTTCGTCAAAGAGATACTCTTCGCACAAACTGAAACTGATGCTGTTTAGCACGGCTCCTTCTACCTGCCCTTCAGCAAGCTTCGGATTTACGGCAACGCCGCAATCCATAGCCGTCACCACCTTCAAAGGTTTTACAATCCCTGTTTTAACGTCAACTTCGACCTCAGCAAAGGTGGCACAAAAAGGGAAGGGTGAAACGGGGCTCACAAATGACGCACTATCTTCTATTTGAAACTGGTTTTTCGTGTAAAAGGCATAGTAGGCGATGTCCTTAAAGCTCAACATTCGGCCGCTTTTTTCGTGAATTACCTTTTCTAAGCCAAGGGACAACTCCTCCTTGGGGCATTCAAACATTTCGGAAGCGACATCCAATATCTGAGATGCAACTTTTTCGGCGCATTTTTTAACGGCGTTGCCAGATACGTAAGTCGTCGAAGAAGCGTAAGCTCCCACATCGTAAGGCGTCATGTCCGTGTCCGAAGAATAAACTATAATTTTTTCAAAGGGAACGCGAAGGGCTTCTGCTGCGATTTGAGCCAGCACCGTGTCGGAACCGGTTCCTATGTCAGTAGCTCCAACGTGAAGGTTAAAGGAGCCATCCTCGTTCATCTTCATATGAGCACCGCCCATATCCACCAAGGGTATACCCGACCCCTGTGTTGCTACCGCCATGCCGACGCCGTAGAACTTATCGCCTTCTCTACGCTTCGCATTGCGTTTTTCTTTCCAACCGATGACTTGTGCTGCCGCATCAATGCACTCAGAAAGCTTGCAAGATGTGACAAATTGTTCGTGACCTGTTTTGCCTTCTCCTATGACCTTGAACACTTCAGAGGTCTCGCCGCTTTTGATGTGCCATTTTTTTACAAAATTAGCCATATCAATTCCAAGCAACCTCGTGATGTGATCTATGTGCTGGTTTAACCCAAAAAACCCTTGAGTCGCTCCGTATCCACGGTAAGCTCCACCCACCGGGAGGTTCGTGTAGACGCAATCGGCAAAAAACGACACGTTGTTTATCTTATTGAATAACGGCAGTACCTTAGCTCCGGTGTTGGACAAAACAGTGGGTCCGTGTGGCCCGTAAGCGCCGGCATTCATGAGGTCGTCTATCTCCATTGCAACGATAGTTCCGTCTTTTTTAGCGCCAATCTTTATCTTAGAACGCATGGCGTGCCTTGTCCTGCCCGATATGAAGTATTCTTCCCTAGACGTAACAACCTGTGCAGGTCTTTTTGTCCTCCAGGCTACCAGTGCCACATAGGGCTCAAACAACACTTCCTGTTTACTTCCGAAACCCCCGCCAATTCGCGGTTTTATGACCCTTATTTTGCTTATGGGAATGCCAAGTACGCTCGAAACTATCCTCCTTGTATGAAAGGGGACCTGGGTAGAAGTGATGAGTACGAGTCTTCCGTATTGATCAAATGTGGCCTTAACTGCGTGCGTCTCGAGGGCGCAGTGCGATGCGTTATGGGTATAGTAGGTAGCCTCTTCCACTAAATCAGATTCCTCAAATCCCTTTTTCGAATCGCCGTATATAAAGGATATTCTAGCGACCAAGTTCTTTTCGGGTTTGTAGATGGCAGAAGATATAAGTGTGTGCTCATCGCCGTCATGAAGCACGGGAGCGCCGTCTTTTTCGGCCTTCTCAATGTCAAAAAGGGCAGGAAGAACTTCGTATTCCACTTTTATCTTTTTTACCGCCTCTTTTGCAATTTCCAATGTCTCTGCTGCAACCAGCGCAACTCTGTCGCCAACGAACCTCACCTTTTCATCAAACATGTACATATCGTAAGGCGACAGTTCAGGATAGGACTGACCGGCCGATGTATAAAGTACCCTTGGAGTATTTTTGTAAGTCAAAACCAGAGCCACGCCGGGCGTGGACTCGGCTTCGCTCGTATCTATCGATTTTATCCTTGCATGCGCGTGAGGTGAATAAAGAAAGGCTATATGAAGAGGATCTTTGAGGAAAAAGTCGTCTGTAAAAAGCGGTTCGCCCGTCGCTAGCGCAAGAGCGTCTACCTTTTCTTTATTTTTCCCAACATTAATATAATTAGTCATTTTCTTTCACCTTCTCCGCCGCAAGCTTGACAGCATCGATGATCTTAACATAACCCGTGCACCTGCAGAAATTTCCGTCAAGGGCCTCTTTTATCTCCTCATCGGTCGGGTTCGGGTTTCTTTCGAGCAACGTGTAAGTGGCAAGCACCATGCCTGGAGTGCAGTAGCCGCACTGAACGGCTCCCGCCTCAACGAAGGCCTCCTGTATGGGATGCGGTTCATGAAGTGTTCCTATCTTCTTGACCGTGGTGATTTCTCTGTCTTTGGCGGAAGCAGCGTAAATCATGCAGGAGTTTACGAGTTTTCCATCCAAAAGCACAGAGCAAGCGCCACAAAAGCCCTCCCTGCAGCCACACTTTACCTCCGTAAAGCCGTTTTCTCGCAATACGTCAAGAAGCTTAGCGTGAGGAGGAAATTCAAATTCAAAGTTTTTTCCGTTTATTTTAAAGTTTGCCTTCATCTTCATCACCTCGCACACCCCAAGGCCTCAAGTCCGCGGCACAAAAAGACCTTTGAAACTTCGGCCAAATAGGCCCCGCTTCCTGCGGGCTTATCGGCAAATTCCACGTTTGCACCTTCAAGGATGTCTTCTGGAGTAAGCTCTTTAAGTTTTTTCCCTATCACCTTGGTCTCCGCTTGACTCAATCTCTCATAAATTTTCTTACAACCCGTGACGACAATCTTCGCGTCCTTAACAACATCTGTTTCAACTGCCAAAACGATGGTTACGGTAAAAGCTGAGTAATCCGTTGCAGTGCGAGCAAACCTGTCAAAGAAATACATTATATTTTTATCTGAGAACTTTATTTCCTTTACTGCGCTTCCTTGAAACTCAGCCTTTTTGGACAAGAGGTCTTCGTATTTGTACGTTCCATTTAGTTTGCCAACCACTTCCACTTCCGCTTCAAGTGCCAAAAGCGGACCCATCAGATTAGACCAAAGGGGCGACAAAAAGACGCTCCCTCCCACGGTAATGCGGTTTCTCAAGGGCGTTGTTGCAGTGTTCTTTAAAGCTTTGACGAGCAAGTGATCGCCATGGGCTCCTTCGAAGGCATCTATGATGTCGTTAAGAACTGCAGTAGCGCCGATATGCCAAACCCCATCTTGCCTTTTGACATAATTTAAGGGCAGACAAGACATGTCGATAACGTGCACTGCAGATTTAATCCTTTCTTCCCTTATCGCCGTGCCGCCTGCATGAATGAGCGCCCCTTCTTCCTTCAGGAGTCTTGCCAATTCCTCTAAATCTTTTGGCCAATGCCACTCCATTGCTTTCAACTCCTTTTGCTCCAGTAGCTTTCTGCTACCCTTTTGGCTTCAGACATCACGTGGCTTTCATCCATGGTGACCAAGACGTGATCTTCGACCACCACTTTCCCGTCCACAATGACGGTGTTTACGGCGTTATCTCTGATGCCAAATATGAGATGTCCCAAAAAGTTTTGAGGTATCAAGGGCGTTGGCGGAAAGTAATCAAGAATCACCAGATCAGCAGCGGCCCCTTCTTTTATAACTCCCATGGGCTTGCCAAAGTGTTCGGAAAATATGGAAGCGTTTGACTCGAAAAGCATCTTTGCCGTCTCAGTCCAACCTACGGTCGGATCTCGCCGTTCGTGTTTATGTATTATGTAAGCGACCTTGGCCGACTCCAGCATCGAAGGGGTATAACCATCAGTACCTAGTCCTACGTTTACGCCCTTTGCAATCATCCCCACGACGTTTGGCACGCCGACGGCGTTGTTCATGTTGGACTCCGGATTATGAACGACATTTACGCCACATTTTGCCAAAAGATCGATTTCGGGCTCGTCTATGTGCACCCCGTGAATGGCAAGGCTTCCAGTAGTTAAAACCCCGAGCTCGTACAACCTGTCCGTTACACCCTTGTAACCCCTTTCCCTGGCATCGGTCACGTCCGCAAGACCTTCTGCCAAGTGAAAGTGAAAGGGCACGTCCAGGTCTTCTGCTTCTCTTACGCAGCGCCTCACGGTCTCATCTTCCAGCGTAAAAGAAGCATGCAGCCCGAACATTGCACGCACAAAGGGATCGTTTTTGTTCTTTTTTATGAATCTGACGTTTTCAGCGATGGAGGCGTCCCTCGCCTTTGGACCCCAACGGTCTGAAACCTCAAAGCAAAGCGACCCTTTAAGACCTACGTCGCGCAAGGCTTTCTCTAACACGTCCAAGCTCCCATCGATCATGCCAAATGAAGCGTGATGATCCAGCAGAGCAGTGGTACCGCATTTAACCGATTCTATGGCACCTATCAGGGCGCTGTAGTAAAGTTCTTCTTCGGTCGCGAGGTCTTTATCCATGCTCCACCAAAGCCGTTCCAAGATCTCCTTGAACGTCTTTGGCGAAGGGCCTGCTATGGACATCCCTCGAGCAAAGGAGCTATAAAAGTGCATGTGAGCGTTAAGTAAACCCGGCATCACGAGCCTGCCGCCCAAGTCTTTTACAGTTACGCCTTCCCCATTACCATATTTTGCAAGGATATCGCCGCTTTTCCCCACTGCAGCTATAGTATCACCATCGATGACCATAGCACCGTCTTCTATCACCCTGCAGTCTTCACCTAGGGTTACAATTGTTCCGCCTTTTAATATCAGCATTTCTATCCCTCCTTTCACAAGTCACCTTAACACTTAATCCTAAATGCTCTGTGAATGACTACTTTTTGACTTAAGTTGCTAAAAAGACAATATAAGTGAATGTAGATTTCTAATTCTTTTCACTTCCAGTTACCTGCTTTTCTTCCGGCAACATGATTAAATTTGCTGATATAATAATATTGATTAACATGCTAAACACGCTTAAAAGAGCTTTCAAATACTATGAGCTAGTCAATTCTCCCGATTCATTCTTATTGGGCATAATAATAGAGAAAATGATAAATATTATGAAAGCACAGGCTAAACCGGGAATAACAGGTTGCCCCTCCCATCCAAAAAATGTAAGACCAGGAATCCACTTTCTTTCAAAGATGACCGATACAATGCCACCTATAATTAAAGAGGCAATAGCCCCAGCGGAAGAGGCCTTTTTCCAATAATGACCAAATACATACGGGAAAAACGCTCCTGCAGCTCTTAGCGTGAAAGAAAACATGAGCAAATCAATAATACTAGTTGCCATGATTGCAACTACCAGACTAAAAACTCCAACGAGTATCATAGTAATTCGTGTCACTTTTATGACTTCTTCATCGCTTGCTTCTGGCTTTAAATATTCTTTATAAATGTCGTTCCCAAATATGGAACCTGCACCTAACATATCTGAATCAGCACTTGACATGGTTGCAGAAATAATTCCGCTAAACAAAAGCCCTACGATAACAGCTGGCATTGATAATGTTGCCAAAACAGGCAGAGCATAACGAGCTCCCTGGCTTAATATCGTGTCAGGAGGAACTAAATTCATATTCACTATGGCCAATGTAATAATTCCTAAAATAGCGGGGATAAACGCATATACTCCGTTAATAATTGCAGCCCAAAGCGATCCTTGGACGGCTGCCTTGCCATCTCTGGCTGAGTAGTACCTTGAAACAGCTTCCTGACCAACTGTAAAAGTAGACACATACATAATTATCAAAGCAACGATCGCTTTCCATCCTCCAATGCCAGAAAATAAGTCCAACGCTTCGGGGGGTATGTTGTTGATGACATTATCCCATCCACCTACGAAATTTAGCGAGAAAGGTATAGCAATAAACATGCCTACTATTATCAGAGCAACCTGCACAAAGTCAGTTATAGCGACGCTCCACATGCCTCCCATCACAGAGTATGTTGTCACGATAACAGCCACAATAACTAATGATAATTTCCAACCCACGCCCAACATTACCGAAAAAATTGTAGCCGATGCCATGAATTGTCCAGCCGTGAGACCAATCAACGGGAGAATCATGGTGATAGCTGTAAACAAACCTGCTGCTTTTCCATACCTTTTTTTGAAATACTCAGGTACAGTTTTTACTTCGCTTTCTCTAAACTTTGGGGCAAAAAACATTAATATCACAAAGGCGACACCCATAGCTAAAATATACCAAGATGCACTAAGCCCCCATTTAGCTGCTCCTAAATTGCTTGCCTTCTCTACAACGCCTAATGAACTCCCTCCTCCAATTTCAGTGGCAGCCAACGTACCTGCCATGAGAACGGGGCCCATCCGGCGTCCTGCTACCATAAAGTCCGTTGATGAAGATATTCTTTTCGATGACCAGAAACCAATCCATAGCATTCCCAACATATAAATAGTTACAATCATCACAACTGTCGTTTGCATCGATACAACCCCCATCTCACTATTTTTTAAGGCAAAAACTAAATCGCGTATTAAATGCTAAAAAATTAAACTGCCCTCCTATGGCATAGAGTTCAATCTTGCTTACTTGATTTATATTTCGCTGCACTTTCTATGGCCTCGATGATCTGCTCGTATCCCGTGCAACGGCACAAATTTCCTTCTATGGCGGTTTTTATCTCTTCTCTGGTCGGATTTGGATTTTTGTCGAGCAAGACCTTAGCGGACATGAGCATGCCGGGAGTACAAAAACCACACTGAATGGCGTGATGTTGTATGAAGGCTTCCTGCAGCGGATGAAGACGTCCGTCAACCTCTAAGCCCTCGACGGTT
>JAAYTM010000049.1 GCA_012518015.1 Synergistaceae bacterium | reverse complement strand
TATATTCCTTTCCAACGAGCCTCAAGGCACCGGCAGGACATGCGTCAGAACAATTACCACAGGCTGTACAAAGCGGTCGAAATATCCTTGGTTTGCCTTTGAACTCAATTGCCCCCGTGGGGCACACTTTCGCGCAATCCCTACAGCGCATGCACTTGTACTCAAAATACATCAGCTCTTTTCCTGAATCAATCCCCTCTGGATTGTGGCACCACCAGCATCGCAAGGGACATCCTTTAAAGAACACGGTCGTCCTTATGCCGGGCCCGTCGTGTATGGAGTATCTTTGAACATCGAATATCAACCCTATAGGGCTATCGCTTTTATCGTTTGTATGGCCAGACCTCTGGTTTGTTTCATATTCTTTCATGTTCAGTCCTCGCAATGATCTCCTCTTGCAAGCCCTTGGGCAAGTTGACGAAGTAATCGCTGTAGCCGGCGACTCTTACCATCAGGTCTTGGAAATCCTTAGGCCTTTTTTGCGCTTCCTTTAACAACTCCGTGCTAACTACATTAAACTGCACATGATGGCCGCCCATCATGAAAAATGTCCTGATCGCTTGAGCGAGTTTTTTTACGTTTTCTTCTCCCTCCAGCAAATCGGGACTTAACTTTTGGTTTAACAATGCCCCGCCAGTTTTATCCCAGTCACATTTTGAAACCGACCCAAAAACCGCAGCGATGCCTTTTCTGTCGCTTCCTTGGACGGGTGAAATGCCTTCCGATACCGGGAAACCTGCCTTTCTGCCGTCGGGCGTTGCACCCGTGACTTTACCAAAATATACGTGAGCAGTTGTGGGCAAAAAGTAGGCCCTTTTAGATGCCCTTCTTATCGGAGAAGGTGGGTAACTTTCGATCATACTGACGATTTGATCAACCAATTTTTTGGCTATGAGATCAGCGTAATCTTGGTCTTCGCCGTATTTAGGCGTTTTGTTCAAGATAGTCTGCCGCAATATCTCATATTGCCCGCTAAAATTGTATCTTAAGGCATCAAGCAGCTCATCCATCGATACAGCTTTTTGGTCGAACACGTGGTATTTAAGGGACGTCAAGCTGTAGGCCATAGTGCCAAGCCCTACAACCTGAAGGTATTGGGTGTTGTAGCGCGTGCCTCCGCAGTTGTAGTCCTTGGCCTTTTCCACGCAATCGCATATCCAAAGGGACATAAAAGGCACAGGGAAGTGCTTAGCAAATATTGACTCTATTATGTCGTTTCCCTTCATCTTGATGTCCATGAAATGTTTAACCTGCTTCATGAAGGCATCCCACAGCTCGTCAAAGGACTTGAAGCTTCGGGGATCTCCGGTGCTCAAACCCAGTTTTTTGCCGGTGCCGAGGTCAACTCCATCGTTTAAGGTGATCTCAAGTATTTTCGGCAGGTTGAAATAGCCGGTTAAAATATACGATTCTTTTCCAAAAGCGCCGGTTTCGACGCATCCGCTTACACCCGCAGTGCGGGCATCCTCCAAAGATTTGCCCTGTCTTAAAGTCTTAACGATGACGCCGTCGAAGTTGAAAAATGGAGGTTCGCCAAACCCGGGTCCCACCACGTTTAAAGCCTCCACGATGAAGCGCTCAGGGTTTTTGACGCTCACCTGGACCGCAGTATTTGGCTGCAGAGTTCTCATCTCGTCTAAAACTTCAAGCAGCAAATAGGAGACTTCGTTCACTCCGTCAGAACCGTCTTTTTTAAGGCCTCCTATGTTAATTTTCGTGAAGTCGTTGTATGTGAAACTTTCTTCTGCGGTAACGCGCACCTTCGGCACTGCCGGCTGATTATTAAACTTAATCCAGAACGCCTCGAGCAGTTCCTTTGCCTGCTCTCTGGTGAGTGTACCATCGGCAATTTCCTTTTCATAGAAAGGAAGAAGGTGCTGATCCAACCTCCCGGGATTGAAAGAGTCCCAGGGGTTTGTCTCATACACGATGCCAACATGGACGAACCAATAGTGTTGCAAGGCCTCCCAAAAGGTCTCGGGCGCATGGGTCGGCACCTTATCGCATATTTGAGCCATCTTTTCAAGCTCGGCCTTTCTTTTTGCGTCATTTTCAACTTTGGCCAATTCCCTAAGTTTTGCGGCGTACCTTTTTGCGTATATCAATATGGCGTCTGCAGCGATGTCCATGGCTTTGAGCTCTTCCATTTTGTCGTAATAAGCAGGATCAGCCGGGTTCAACATCTCCATCTGTCTTTTTATATCTTCTTTGATGTCTAAAACGCCCGTCGCGAAAATCTTTTCTCCTCCGGCAGAATGACC
>JAAYTM010000048.1 GCA_012518015.1 Synergistaceae bacterium | reverse complement strand
CGGAAGCTCCTCGTTTGACGAAGGCCTTTGCGGCCGGATCCAGGTCCACCTTGTAACCGCAACGTGCGACCTTGATGACATCATCCAACGTTAAAGAATGACCATTAAGGTGAACTGTTCCCATGTTTGCCCCTCCCTTAAAAGTTATGCCTAGTACCTCTTAAAACTTCATAACCCAGTTGTTAAATGCCCCTCTTATTGTTAATAATGCAATCGCAATTTAGGTTTCTCAGCAAACTTAGATTAATACTGACAAGGCGATGAGATTCCATTTTTCAAAGTTCATTACTCCAAAATATCGCAGCCATGGGGCGGATCCTAAGAACTTTAAGAGAAAGATGATAAGTCAACGAAGCACAGTCAATAAAGCTTTTGAGGATAATTTAATAGGTTCTGCACTTTCAAGTATGCACTCACTTTAACACCACTTTCACCGAATGTAAAACACGATTTTGTTTAAAATATTACGATGGCTTATTTTTATAGTGCATATCCGAAGAATATCCGAGGATTTATCGATAAATCCTCGGATATTCTTCGGATATCTCAGTATTTTTTCGAAATTCACATTTTGACGAGGAAGCGATAAAAAAGTTCGGCATATCCGATACCAACGCCCACAAGGAGGGGCATCACCCTCTTCTTGTTTTTATTGTTCTTTGGCTTCATATGTATTCTAAGATGGGAAATTGTGTTTAAAGCGAAGTTCCTAACAACCTGTTGGCGAAAGATCCTATTACAAATGATACGGCAGCCACTCCAAAGCTAAGCGCTGCCATTTCTGTAAACATGAGCTTGAAACTTGTGGACTTTACAACAGAGACGAAGAAGGTAAAAAAAGCTATGATGAGCAAGGCATTTGCCATACTCCATAGCAATGCGGTATAGGGAGAAGAAGCAACGAAGAAGGGAAATATGAGTAGTATGACTGTTATGACGTAGGCAGTTCCTGTGTACATGGAGGCCTTCAGAGGATGCTTCTCCGTTTTTTCAGATTTTTGCGACAGATATTCCGAGGCAGCCATTGAAAGGGAGGCGGCTATGCCCGTGATCAAGCCGGCGAGGCCAACGACCTTGCTGTTTGCTAGGGCAAATGTCAACCCTGCCAAGGTGCCAGTTAGCTCAACTAGGGCATCATTTAAACCCAAGACTATGGAGCTTGTGTATTTTAGCCTTTCTTCATCTATCAGATCCAGCAAGGCCTGTTCGTGCTCTTCCTCTTCCTGAAGTATTTTTTTGGCCTCAGGGAGCAAGGTTAACCAATGCTCGTAATTTTTTTGTGCTCTCTCTTCGTTAATCTCCATTAACTTTAATGTAAAAGTTGTGCCAAACAATAAATTTGTTAATGTATAAAACAATATGGATAAACGATTTGGCTTGACCCTGGTCTTGGTGTATTCTTCCCACACTGAGGCATGACGCGCCTCGTCTTGGGATATGCGCTCCAGTATGTCAGCATTTTTACCGCTGTGTTTTTTTGCAAGCTTTTTGTAAACGATGTATTCTGTCGTCTCAGTTTTTTGTGCTTTTAATACTGCCTTCATCAGTCT
Source organism: Synergistaceae bacterium (assembly GCA_012518015.1). Lineage (GTDB taxonomy): Bacteria > Synergistota > Synergistia > Synergistales > Acetomicrobiaceae > Acetomicrobium. Next base: position 1,112 of record JAAYTM010000048.1, on the reverse strand, counting down.
TTCGTCTAACTTAGAATTAAGATCATTCAAAATGACCCCTCCCTTTTGTCGGCGTTATCGTATAATGCTAATCAAGTCTTCAACCCATTTTACACTATAGAAGGAGGGTTTAATGTGAAAATAGCACGTTTTGCCGACGAAAAAGGCGTTATACGTTGGGGTGTTATAGAAGGAAAAGTTATCAAAGAGACGAAAGGCATACAAGGTCCCTTTACGGGCGTTGATTTTTCTTCTGCTGATATTCAACTTCTTGCCCCCGCAGAACCTACAAAGATAATATGCGTGGGGAAAAATTACGTGGATCACATAGAAGAAATGGACGGCGACGCAAGTCAATTGCCAACAGAGCCAGGACTTTTTTTAAAAGCCCCTAATGCCTTAGCTAATCCAGAGGAAGTGATACCTTATCCTCATTTCACAAAAGAGTTTCATTACGAAGGAGAACTTGCCGCAGTAATCTCAAAGCCCATGAAGATGGTCCCCGAAGATGCTGCTCTTGAATACGTCTTGGGATACACTTGTGCTTTCGATCTTACGGCCAGAGATGCCCAACGCCAAGATTTACAATGGATAAGAGCGAAATCGGCGGATAAGTTTTGCCCCCTCGGACCTTGGATTGAAACTGACTTAGATCCTACCGATCTAGGCATAAAAACCGAAGTAAACGGTAAGCTTGTGCAGAATAGCAGAACCTCTTTGATGATATTTCCGCTAAAGAAAATATTAAGTTTTACCTCCTGCTTTATGACACTTTTGCCAGGAGATGTCATATTAACGGGAACACCAAGTGGCGTAGGAGAATTACACGTAGGAGACGTTGTTTCAGTTACAGTGGAGGGCATAGGCACCCTGGGAATCACTATTGGATGTCAGTAATTTAAATAAAAATAGCATGACAACATTTTGCTGATGACCTTTCATTATAGTCATATTATAAATAATGTAATTCGCAAAAATTTAATGTTTTTAAGGTTTTTGCCGCTAAATATCAAGACCATCCTTCACTGTTTTTTAGCAAACCCCAACGGGTTTTAATACTAAAAAGGGGTTTTTAAAGAAAAACCCCTTTTTAGTATTCCGTCTTAAGTTTGACTCAATGATTCGAATATATT
>JAAYTM010000047.1 GCA_012518015.1 Synergistaceae bacterium | reverse complement strand
GTAAGTTCTTTAAAAAAATCATCATCCTCTTTCAGGCGTACTATTAGATAATTTTTGTCCCGAGCGTAAATGTTTTTACAAGACATGACGGTCTCCCCCTTCTTTGTGCTCTTTGCGTTACATTATGTTATCATGAAATTCCATGGCAAAATCTTCGACCTGGTCAGATTGAACATTCATATTTGGGCAAACCTCCCAGGATGAGTGCGGATCCTATATCCCTTTATATGAGATATTATATTATCAATATGAGGTGAAGGGGTCAGTGAAGACTAAAATAAAGGAGATACCGCGAGATGTCGCGGAAAAGCTAATTAACGCTAACAGAGAAAAATTGATGGTTTATGCTGACGTCCTATCGAAAGCCAATGTACGCGCAAGGCTGACTGGTTCGATCGATTATCGGGATATTTTCGATGAACATATAATAGATTGTGCCATGGCGCTTCCATTGTTGCCCCTTAAAACAAAAGTTATTGACGTTGGAACGGGAGGCGGGTTGCCCGGGATTGTTTGGGCTATATGTAGGAGCGACGTTTCGGTGGTCCTTTTGGATAGCGTTAAGAAGAAATGCGCGGCGCTTGAAGATATTGTGAGAATCTTAAGACTAGAAAATGTCCAAGTTTGCCGTGCTAGGGCTGAAGAGTTCGCTAGCCTGAACCAAGAAAAGTATGACGTTGCTACAGCACGTGCCGTTGCCCATTTGGGAGTTTTGCTCGAGTACTTTTCTCCCTTTGTAAAAATTGGAGGGAAATGTATTGCCTTTAAGGGGCCTCGTGCATTCGAAGAATTAAGGGAATTTCACGGCAAGGAAAAGATACTGGGATGGTCTGGGCTTGAAATTTGGGGATACGATGTATCTGGTAAGAGGTTATTTATTTTTACGTGGCAGAAGGCCAGCGATGCCGAAATAAAACTTCCCAGGAGAGTTGGAATCCCCGAAAAAAGGCCGTGGTGGAGGTGAAGTTTTTGCGAATTATAGCTATCGCAAATCAGAAAGGTGGAGTGGGCAAGACTACTTCCTGTGTGAACATAGCGGCCGCCTTAGGCTACAAGGGAAGAAAGGTGCTCATAGTTGACATGGATCCACAAGGCCACAGCACAAGCGGCTTAGGGCTCGATAAGAGCAAGTTGTCCCACAGCGTGTATGATGTATTGATCAATGACCTGAAGCCCAAAGATGCCCTTTGCTCTACGCCATGGAAGGGTGTTTTCATTTTGCCTGCCAGACTGGAGCTTGCCGGAGCGGAAGTCGAGTTGGTTGGGTTGCTGAGTCGGGAGACCAGGCTAGTCAGGGCTTTATCTGATTTGAAAGACTTTGACCTCGTTTTCATAGACTGCCCTCCCTCGCTGGGTCTTTTGACGGTCAATGCTTTAGCGGCTGCGGAAACAGTGATCGTTCCCATACAATGCGAATATTATGCACTGGAAGGCTTGTCGCAGCTGGTTGGTACGATTGAACTGATAAGGCACCATTTAAATGAAAAGCTGCACATTGGGGGAGTCATTTTAACCATGTACGACGCCAGGACTAACCTGTCCAAAGAGGTCGCGGACGAAGTACGAAGACAATTCCCAGGGGTTGTGTTTTCTACGGTGATACCTCGAAACGTCCGAATCTCTGAAGCTCCAAGCTATGGTCAGCCCATCATTTATTACGATCCCCAGTGCGTTGGCTCAATGGCCTATATGTCTTTGGCCGAGGAGGTGGAGGAAAGATGGCTAAATCAAAAAAGGCCTTAGGAAGGGGTTTGGATGCCCTATTTGCTTCCTCCGTTAAGGATGAAGTTATAAGCAGGCAAAAAGACAGGGATCTTTTACCCATAGATGAAATTAAAACTTCCTCCTTTCAGCCGAGGCAAAACATGAGCGACGAAGGCTTAAAATCTTTGGCTCAATCCATCAAAGAACACGGGATCCTGCAGCCTTTGATAGTTAGACGCTCGAAAGAAGGCTACGAGATAGTCGCTGGAGAAAGGCGATTGAAAGCGGCGAAACTTGCGGGGTTGACGGAAGTTCCTGTCGTGATGACTGATTTAAGCGACGCCGAATCGCTTGAGGTCGCTTTAGTCGAGAACTTGCAAAGAGAAGATTTATCCTCCATTGAAGTGGCTCGCTCGCTTGCCGAGATGATTGACCGTTTCAGCATGACTCATGGGCAGATAGCTTCTCGCCTGGGCTGGAGTCGTCCTGCCGTGTCAAACAAGCTGAGGTTGCTCGATTTGCCCCATGAAATACAAAAGTTGTTGGAAGAAGAAAAGTTATCTGAAGGACATGCGCGAATCCTTTTGGGATTGGCCTCGAAGGAGGAACAAATTGCACTTGCACGAAAGTGCGTCGCCCATTCCTGGTCTGTGCGCAGGCTCGAAAGGGAGATAAACAGGGTTAAAAAAACACCGGATCGGAAACAAAGGAGCTCTGCTACAGTGGAATTGCCGCTGGGACGAAAGCTAGGCCTTAAGATAGTGGTCAAAAAGTCAGAAGATGAAAGCAAAGTGATAATAGGAGGTTTAGATGACCTGAAGGTCAATAAAATAATTAGTCTCCTGGAAAAACATATAGAGTCACTCTTTGACGAAGGCGTGTAGCTTTCCATGAACTTTAAGTTTGATGCCAAGGATTTAGTGATATTCACGAAAATAGTGTGCTCGGGGCTGCTAATCGTTGGGTTTATTTTGCTCGGTTACTATGGAGGGTTGCATTTCGAGAATAAATACGATTTGCCCCAATCAACCCCTGTATGGGGGGCTTTGATCGGTGCGGTGTTAGGACTGCTGCAATGCTGGAAGATGATCAAGTCAATAGTGGACCAAGTTCGAGGAGATTCAAAATGAAATTTAAGGCTTGCAAAAGGGGACATAAGCGACGGACCTGGGGTGACACTTTTGGATGTGGTCGCCTAATTACCATTAAGGCAGGCCGTAATCGCTGGCGACTTGCCCACGGTCGTTTTGTAAAGGCTTCGAAGATGTTTAAAGTCCCCTTTGAATCGTCCACGTCCATCCTTGCTTCAGGTGGCATATATCGCCCAACATGGGAATCGTTGCTTGGGCATTTTCTTCTTCGACAATGGAGACGCTGCAATTAGCAAGCCTAAAGCGCCAAAAGCTCGAAAGGGGGAGCTCAAGCCAGTGGCATAGAAGGCATTTTAATACTGCGTCATGACTTATGATGATCGCTTGCTCTTTTCCATTCTGTTTGATCTTAGACAGCGCAGCGAGGGCGCGTTCTTGCACCTCTTGCAGGCTTTCTCCCCCAGGCATTTGAACTTTATCAGGTTGTTTATGCCATAACTCGAAGGACTCTGGGAAAAAGCGCTTTACTTCTTCGGCATGTAAGCCTTCCCACTTGCCGTGATCTATTTCAATGAGGTTTTCTTCGATAAATATTTCGTATCCTCCCTTTTGCGCTAAAGGCTTTGCCGTGTGTAACGCTCTTGATAAAGGGCTGCACCATATAACGGCTTTTCCGATTTTTGAGGCTACCTTTGATGTCAATTGGGCTTGCGATATCCCCTTGTCGCTTAGGTTAATATCTTTTCTTCCTTGGAATCTACCCTGAGCGTTCCAATCAGTTTCTCCGTGTCGTATCAGATAAAACCGCAATTTCTTCACTCTCCGTTAAGGTTTATTAAGTGCGCCCACAGTAAATC
>JAAYTM010000046.1 GCA_012518015.1 Synergistaceae bacterium | reverse complement strand
AATGAGACCGCCTTTTAGGCGGGCGTAATTGCGCTTGACGATTGTGATAGCCATTTTGATTTGCGTCATAACTCTTTCTTCGCGAAGCTATGTTGTTTTTTAAATAATATGTAAAAAAGGGGGGATCGACGTGGAACTGAGAAAAGAGATACTTAAAAAGGCCGAAAGCTATAGGCCTCTTATCAGCAAGTTTTTAAGGGATATCATTGCCCTTCCAAGTCAAAGCTCCAATGAAGGGGCTGTCGTAAATAGGATTGCTCAAGAAATGGAAAAGGTGGGTTTTGACAGGATAGATATTGATCCCATGGGAAACATACTTGGATACGTTGGGAATGGCCCTAGATTGATTGCCATGGATGGTCACATAGATACGGTCGATGTGGGAGATCCTTCTCTGTGGACATTCGATCCTTACGAGGGATTTGAGGACGAAGAACGAATTGGCGGAAGAGGGGCAAGCGACCAAAAGGGCGGCATGGCCTCGATGGTCTACGGTGCAAAGATCATGAAGGAGTTGGGATTGCTGGGCGATTGCACTGTGCTCATAACGGGCACGGTACAAGAAGAAGACTGTGACGGACTTTGCTGGCAGTACATCATCGAAGAGGATAAGATAAGGCCCGACTTTGTATTGTTGACCGAGCCCACTGCATGCAGGGTTTACAGGGGTCAACGGGGTAGGATGGAGATTAAAGTTGCGACCAAAGGTGTATCTTGTCACGGTTCGGCTCCAGAAAGGGGAGATAACGCCATTTACAAGATGGCTCCTATCATACTTGAACTCAGGGCGCTGCACGAAAATCTTGGCTACGACGAATTCTTGGGCCGAGGCAGCCTGACGGTATCGGAAATTTTCTTTACCTCCCCGTCGAGATGTGCCGTTGCCGATAGCTGCGCTATCTCCATTGATAGACGCCTAACTATAGGAGAAACCTGGGAAGAGGCTTTAAATCAGGTAGGGAGGCTTCCTGGAGTTAAAGCTTCTTCGGCTGATGTGTCTCTTTATTCTTATGCGCGTCCGTCGTGGAAAGGATTGGTGTATCCTACGGATTGCTATTTCCCTGCATGGGTGGTGGAGGAAGATCACATAGCTTGCAGGACGCTCGTTGAGGCTCATAGAAAACTTTTCGGCGAAGATCCCCTAGTGGACAAGTGGACCTTTTCGACAAATGGCGTTTCCATCATGGGACGTTACGGCATCCCCTGTGTGGGTTTTGGCCCAGGACACGAGGAGCAGGCTCATGCTCCAAACGAAGTCACCTGGAAGGACGAGTTGGTAAAGGCAGCGGCACTTTACGCCGCCGTGCCTTATGTTTATTCAAACATGAAAAGCTAGAATGAGGGGGTAAAAAAATATGCAAACACAATTTCGAAATAAACATTTTATAACTCTTCAGGAGTGGACTAAGGAAGAAATAGATACGCTTCTAGACGTTTCTTTCGAGCTTAAAAGACATTTCGCCATGGGAGTTCCAACGCCTTACCTTTTATATAAGACCATATTTTTGATGTTCTTTGAGCAGTCAACACGCACGAGAAACTCCATGGAGGCCGGCATCGCTCAGTTAGGAGGGCATGCCAATTACTTGGACACGAGTACCATGCAGATCGCACACGGCGAATCGGCCAAGGATACGGCCATAATACTTTCCCGCTTCGGCCACGGCATAGCCTGCCGTAATTGTTTTTGGGACATCGGCAACAAATATCTCCGCGAGATGGCTGAGTGGGCCACAGTTCCTGTCATGAACTTACAATGCGACTTATACCACCCGATGCAGGTCTTGGCCGATCTCATGACGATAAAAGAAAAGGTAAAAGACACCCAAGGGCTTAAGGTTTCCGTAATTTGGGCTTACGCTACTACTCATAAAAAGCCGATATCTGTGCCCTTGAGCCAAATTTTACTCTTCCCCAGGTATGGCATGGATGTGACCCTGGCTTATCCGGAAGGCTACGATATGCCCGATTGGGCCATAAAGCAAGCCGAAGAAAACGCCAAAGCAAACGGCGGAAGTCTTAGAATCACGCATAACCAGGAAGAGGCTTATGAAGGAGCACACGTGGTGATCCCCAAAAACTGGGGAGACTGGGTAACCAATCCCGATCCGGAAGTTATCAACCCTCGATTAGAAGCCAACAAACATTGGAAGTGTACCGAAAAGATGATGAGCCTTGCTGACCCCGACGTCATGTACATGCATGCCCTACCGGCAGATCGCAAAAACGAGGTTGAAGATTCGGTCATAGACGGGCCTCACTCCATCGTTTTTGATGAGGCAGAAAATAGGATACACACGGCCAAGGCGGTAATGACCTTGACCATGGGAGGGAAGTAAAGTATTTACTTTGCCCTTAGAGGAGGGGGAAAATATGGCAAACTTGAAAGTAAATATAGCTGGGATGGAATTTGAAAATCCCTTGATCGTCGCTGCGGGACCTCCTTCAAGAAATTACGAGACCATCAAAAGAATGGTTGAAGGCGGAGCAGGCGGCGTCGTCACGAAGACCATATCGGTAAAGGCTGCCGATGTGCCTCGTCCCTGTATGGCTGCCTTTAGGGAAAGCTTCATAAACGCAGAGCTTTGGTCCGAACATTCTCCGGAATACTGGCTTGAGAATGAATATGAAAGGATTTCCGCATTGCCCGTCCCAATAATAGTGGGGATGGGATACACAGCTGAAGAACTTTCCGATCTTATCCCAAAGACGGAGCCTTTTGCCGATGCCTTTGAGATATCAACCCACTACGTTGGCCGCGATATTACGCCGGTATTAAATACTATTACGGCAGCTCGTAGATCTACCAAAAAACCGATTATCGTAAAGGTGAGTCCAGGTGTTCCGGATTTGGCCGAGCTGGGAAGAAGGCTCGAAGAAGTCGGGGTGGATGCTTTGGCTGCCATCAATTCGGTGGGGCCGGCTTTGAGAATAGATTTAAAGACGGGCTTGCCCTACATGGGAAGCAGCGATGGTTACGGTTGGGTCTCTGGACCTGCTATCAAAGGAATAGCGCTTCGCCACGTATTTGAGCTATCGCAGGCCGTTTCCATACCAGTCATAGGGGTAGGAGGGGTCTCAACTGGTGAGGACGTTGTTGAAATGTTTATGGTCGGTGCTTCGGCAGTGCAAATATGCACCCAAGCGATCGTAGAAGGTCCCAAGGCCTTCAAGAGGATCGCGCAAGAAGCGTCAAAGTGGCTGGACGAACATGGCTACTCTTCCCTTGAAGAAATAAAGGGGTTAACCGCCAAAAAGTGGTCGACGAGAAAAGAACCCCTTGTCAAAGTGACACCTAACGTGAACGAGGAAAAATGCACCGGATGTCACCGATGCGAGGAGTCATGTCTGTATTACGCTATAGCCGTAGGACCTTCCGGTAAGGCCGAAGTCACCCCTGATGCCTGTTTTGGATGCGGGCTCTGCTATACGCGTTGTCCCGTCGGTGCCATTACGCTGTCTTGAACACCTGCTTTAGCCCTGTAGGCATAGGCATACGGCCACAGGGCCAAAGCGAGGCTAGAGGGGGAAAAGAGATGTTTAGTACAGTAAATAAACCTGTAGAGAGGATTGATGCCTACGAAAAGGTGACGGGAAGGGCGAAGTACGGAGCTGACCTTCAGTTTGCCGGCATGTTGTACGGTAAGGTGCTCCGGGCAAGGTATCCTTCGGCCAAAATAAAGAAAATAAACGTCGAAAGGGCGCGTTCCCTTCCGGGCGTATGGGCGGTCATGACGGCTGAAGACGTCCCTTGTAACGAAATAGGCGTCATAATCCAAGACCAACAGATCTTGGCAAAGGAGCGTGTTTATTACATAGGTGATGGGATAGCCATGGTGGCAGCTGAATCTCTTGAGACCGCAGCCAGGGCCTTAGAGGCCATCGAAGTTGAATACGAAGAGATCCCGGGCGTATTTTGTCCAATCGAGGCTAAAAATGAGAGTCCAATTCATCCAGACCGCAGGGATAACGAGATAATACACCACAAACTGAGGAAGGGCGACGTAAATAAAGGTTTTGCCGACTCAGACGTGATTTTAAATAGGGAATACGATACGCAGTTTGTCGAACACGGCTATCTGGAACCTGAAGCGGTAGTTGCTGTGCCTCACGAGAACGGGAGCTTGGTGACGGTTTACGGTTCAGTGCAAAATATATTTGCCACGAGGGATGCCGTTGCAAGGTGTCTAAAGGCTGGTTTGAGCGAGATAAGGATCGTTCAAAACCACATAGGAGGCAGTTTCGGCGGAAAAGACGAGGTCGTATCTTCCATGGCTTGCAGGGCTGCCATTTTGGCTTTAAAGACAAACAGGCCTGTGAAGATGGTAAACACCAGAGAAGAGTCCATTGTAGAAAGCTACAAAAGGCATCCTTATAAGATGAAATACAAGGTCGGAGCCACGAAAGACGGAAGGCTTTCGGCCATGGAAATTGAAGTAGTAGCAGATGGTGGAGCTTATGCCTGCCAAACCCCCTTCGTTCCCTGGAGGTCTGTCGTTCAGGCGACCGGACCCTACGAAGTACCTCACGTTAAAACCGATACCTATGGTTATTACACCAATAACGTCTACACGGGAGCCATGCGCGGTTACGGCTCTCCCCAGGTGATATTTGCAAACGAGTCTCTAATGGATGAGCTTGCCCAGGAGCTGGGGTTAAGTCCCCTTGAGATTCGCATGAAAAACATCTTGAGGAACGGTTCTGTAACGGCAAGCGGCCAAAAATTGGATCGCCACGAAGTGAGCCTGGCTGAGGTCATAGAAAAGGCGGCTAAGGCCATTGATTTCGAGGAAAAATATAAAAGATACAGCAAACCACAAAGCGGAGATACCCGAAGGGGCATAGGCATGGCCATAAGTTACAGAGGCTGCAGCCTGGGCGCTGAGGCAGTGGACGCTGCCGGTGCTGTTTTGTCGATTCAAAAGGATGGAAGCGTTTACCTTTACAGTGGTTTGGCTGAAAACGGTCAGGGATTGAAGACCGTCTTCTGTCAAATTGCTGCCGAAGAGCTTGGAGTGGGCATGAAGCACGTAACTTTTTTAGAAGCCAATACCTTGATTTCCCCCGACAGTGGCTCCACCGTGGCATCTCGTTCCACCTTGGTGGGAGGAAACGCCGTCTTAAATGCCGCCAGAAGGGCAAAAGATGCCTTATCAAAGTTTGTAGCCGATCAGTTTGGTTTATCCTCAAGTGATCTCGTCTTTGAAGACGACTATTTATTTACCTTGGACGGCAAGAAATTGATTTCCTTTGCAGAAGCTGCCAACAAGGCTTTCTGGGCGGGCGTTCAGCTGTCCCATGTGGGCTGGTATGTAGCGCCAAGCATTCACTGGGACGAGGAGGCGGGAAAGGGAAATCCCTATTTTACATACGTCTACGCCTGTCAGATGGCAGAGGTCGAAGTTGATATGGGAACGGGAGAGGTGACGGTGTTGAACATGGCAGCCGCCCATGACGTAGGCAGGGCGATTAACCCGGAGATGTTGAAGGGCCAAATATACGGAGGAGTGATGATGGGACTGGGATATGGCATCTTGGAAGAAGTGGAAATTGACGAAGGCTATATCTTAAACTTGAATTTCGATAATTATTTGATGCCGACTTCCAAGGATATGCCTACGATCATTCCTATCATCGTCGAAAATCCCGATCCGGACGGACCGTACGGTGCAAAGTCCATAGGTGAACCTACGCTTGAACTTGGAGCTGCTGCCATAGCCAACGCCATAGCACAGGCAACGGGCAAGAGGATCAGATCCTTGCCCTTGAACTTAGAGAGGGTGCTTTTGGGCTATCCCTTAAAGAAGGGGCGTGGCAAGAAATGATTGACTACGAATTTATAAAGGCGCGTTCTTTAAAGGAAGCCCTAGATTTCCTCGGCAATTACGAAGACGTCAAGGCCATTGCCGGCGGGACTGACTTGATTGTCGATATTAGAAAGGAAAATGTCAGGGCTAAGGGATTTAAACGTTTATTGGACATAAGCGGTTTAAAAGAACTTGAATTCATAGAAAAAGAGCGAGACCGTGTAGTATTGGGAGCTTTGTTGACCCATACCTCTTTGATCGAATCTCCCATCATTGAGCAACACTTCCCCTTACTGGCCTCAGCTGCCAAGACCATTGGCTCTCCTCAGATTAGAAACAGGGGCACGATTGGAGGAAATATCAATAATGCTTCTCCAGCTGCCGATTTGCTTCCTCCACTCATCGCCTTAAAGGCACAAGTTAAACTGTGTTCTGTCAGGGGCGAAAGGACCATGTCATTGGAAGAATTTTTGGCTGGTCCCTACAAGACAAATCGCCAAAGTGACGAACTCATGACTGAGGTGCACATTCCACTTGTCAACGAAGACTATCTGGGGAACTTCCAAAAGATAGGAAGAAGGAAAGCCATGAACATAGCCCGCCTAAATTTGGCCATCCTTTTAGGCATAAATGACGGCACTATTTTTGATCCAAGGGTCGTGCCCGGTGCGGCGACGGCCTATCCGATACGTTTTGGAAAGGTGGAAGAAGCCATTTCAGGCAAAGACATAAAAGACATCGATCCGGTCGAGATAGGAGAACTTGCAAGCGAAGAAATGATCTCCTTCACGGGCGTTCGCTGGTCCACGCCTTACAAGCGTGTGGCTTTAGCGAGCTTGGTCAAAAGGGCATTAGAGTCGATTTTCCAGGAGGCGAAGGTCGATGAGTAAGATCGAAGTTAACATTACCGTAAACGGGGCAAAACATCGCCTTGAGGTAGGACCAAAGGAGAGATTAATCGATACGCTTCGGGAGCGTCTTCACCTTACCGGTACGAAAGAAGGCTGCGGCGTGGGAGAATGTGGCGCTTGCACGGTTATCCTTGACGGCGAGGCGGTACATTCCTGCTTGATTCTGACGGCACAAGTCGATGGAAGCGAGGTTTTAACCGTCGAGGGCTTAGAGGTTGACGGACGTCTTCATCCGCTGCAGGAAGCTTTCATACAACATCACGCCATTCAGTGCGGTTTTTGCACTCCTGGCATGCTCATGTCCGCCAAGGCCTTGCTCGACAAAAACCCAAACCCGACCAGAGAAGAGATAAAAACCGCCATAGAAGGAAATTTGTGCCGTTGCACGGGGTACGAGCAGATCATCGAGGCCATAGAAAGTGCAGCGAATGAGCTTCAAGCTGCTTCACATTAAACATAGAAGCTTCTTAAGCACTTAAATTTGTTTTTGTTTGCCCAAATTAGATAAATTTAGCAGTTAGGAGTCAGAAAGGAGGGATAGAAATGCTGATATTAAAAGGCGGAACAATTGTAACCCTAGGTGAAGACTGCAGGGTAATAGAAGACGGTGCTGTGGTCATCGATGGTGACACTATAGCTGCGGTGGGGAAAAGCGGCGATATCCTTGCAAAATATGGTAATGGGGAAGGCGTAACTGTAAAAGACTTGGGCGGTAGGCTCGTGATGCCGGGTTTGCTAAACGCTCACATGCATTTTTACAGTACCTTTGCTCGAGGCATGTCCATAGCAGGCCCCTCGCCAAAGACGTTTAAGGAGATCTTAGAACGGCTTTGGTGGAGTATGGATAAAGACCTCGCGACTGAAGAAGAACTTTACTACAGCGCCCTGATAGGTGCCATAGAATCTGTTAAATGCGGTACCACCGCCCTGCTGGATCATCACGCTTCATTTGGCATGATCGATGGGAGCTTGGACGTTTTGGAGAAAGCCTTGCGTGACATAGGGCTTAAAGGATCGCTTTGCTTTGAGGTTTCAGACCGTTGGGGCCCAAAGGCGAGGGACACCTCCATCGCTGAAAACGTCAGATTCATAAAAAAGAACAAAAACGATCCCTTTGTGCGGGCAATGTTCGGGCTGCATGCATCTTTCACGCTGGAAGATGAGACCGTAAGGCGCTGCGTGAGAGAGGCAGAAGACCTGGACGTGCCCTTTCACTTTCACTTGGCATAAGGTCTCGCGGACGTGACCGATGCCAGGGAAAGGGGTTACAAGGGATCGTTTTTGTTCTTTTTT
>JAAYTM010000045.1 GCA_012518015.1 Synergistaceae bacterium | reverse complement strand
TCAACGAAAAATTAGATGAATTAGAAAAGAAATTCAAAGATCTGGAGCTGAAACTCAGCGATCCTGAGGTCATTTCAAATCCAGCCGAATTGCAGCGTTTAGCGAAAGAACACGCGGAACTGTCTAAAATAGTTGAAAAGTACAGGGAGTACAAAGAAGTGCTCAGGCGAATGGAAGATGCCATGTCGCTGTGCGATGATGATGACGAAGAGCTTAGAGAATTAGCTAAGGAAGAAGTAGCTCAGTTAAAGCAAGTTCTGGAGACGCTTGAGGAGGAATTAGCGTTTCTTTTATTGCCAAAAGATCCGGATGATGATAAAAGCGTCATTGTCGAAATAAGAGCAGGGGCTGGAGGCGAAGAGGCAGCACTTTTTGCCGCTGACCTTTATAGAATGTACGTACGTTACGCTGAGCGTAAGGGCTGGAAGGTTGAACTCATTACGGCCAACGAAACGGGCATTGGCGGTTATAAAGAAATCGTCTTTCGCGTGGAAGGCCGGGGTGCCTATAGTGTATTGAAATACGAAAGTGGAGTTCATCGTGTCCAGCGTGTTCCGATAACGGAAGCAGGTGGCCGTATACATACGTCCACTGCAACTGTTGCCGTGTTGCCGGAACCTGATGAAGTTGACGTTGAAATACGTCCCGAAGACCTGAGGATAGATACTTACAGAGCCAGCGGAGCAGGCGGCCAGCATGTTAATATGACCGACTCGGCTGTAAGGATCACCCATATACCGACGGGCATAGTAGTGACATGCCAGGATGAAAGATCACAAATTAAAAATAGAGCAAAGGCAATGCAGTTACTAAGGGCTAAATTGTACGATCTCGAGTTGCGGCTTCAGCATGAAGAAATGGCTATGGAACGCAGGGGGCAGATAGGTAGCGGCGATCGATCGGAACGAATTCGAACGTATAATTTTCCGCAAGGTCGTGTTACCGATCATAGAATTGGCCTAACATTGTATAACCTCGAGGAGATATTGGACGGAGATTTGGATGAGTTAATTTTCGCTTTGGCCACGGCAGATCAGATGGAAAAGCTTAAATTAATGGGAGCGTAGTCTCTGGTGACCCTCATTGAGGCAAAAGATTATGCAGCGCGTAAATTAAGGGGAGCTGGAGTTTTAGATTACCTTCTGGAAAGCGATCTCATTTTATGCAAAGTGTTGGGATGTGACAGGGCCTGGATGATGGCCCATAAGGAGCGTTCTATATTTGATTATGAGCTGGAATACCTGGAAACTTTGCTCGAGCGTAGATGCAAAAGGGAGCCTTTGGCTTATGTTTTCGGTGAGGCATACTTTTACGGGAGAAGTTTTTTCATCGGAGAGGGTGTTTTGATCCCCAGGCCGGAGACGGAAATTTTGGTTGAAACAGCGTTATCTTTCGTCGAAGAGGGCGTGATATTGGATTGGGGCACGGGCAGCGGCTGTGTGGTGATATCTTTATTGCTGGAAAACCCAAAGTTAAGTGGAGTTGCTCTGGACATTAGCCCAAAAGCGCTTTCTTGGACGTGGCGCAACGTTAGGAAGTTTGATTTATTTGCTCGGATGCTTCTTTGGCATGAAAGTGTGCGCTTGCCCCAAAAGTACGGTAATCACAGTTTCGATATGATAGTGAGTAATCCGCCCTATATTCCAACAAAAGAGATTTCATGCTTGATGCCTGAGGTGAAATGCTATGAGCCATTACGTGCGCTTGATGGAGGGTATGATGGAATGCGTTGGTATAGATTGCTCTTTGAAAAGGCGCCTCTATGGCTGAAGGAGGGCGGGTGGCTGTTGGTCGAATCAGGCGGCAAAGAGCAAACTGATGCGATTATATCCATGACACATCAATCTTTTAAGCTCCATGAAGTGAAAAGCTTGAATGGCGGGGTGAGCATCGTCATTTGGGAATATGACAAAAACTGTCCGCTGTAATGCATACCTATCGTAGGAGGTGTTATTGTGGAAAAACACGAGCTTGTAATAATTGGAGCCGGACCGGCAGGATTAACTGCTGCTATATACGGCAGGAGAGCTGGACTTGATGTCTTGGTCCTAGAAAAGGGCATTCCTGGAGGACAAATTACCTCCACGGCCGAGATCGAAAATTGGCCAGGCATACCTATGATAAGCGGAGAGGAGCTGGCTCGTGCTTTTAGGGAACATGCTGAAAAGTTTTCACCTAAGTTTATGGAAGCGGATGTCAAAGAAATTTCCATCGAAGCGGGAAAAAAATTGATAATCACCGATAAAGGTAGTATAGAAGCAGAAGCTGTCATTGTAGCTACCGGGGCCAGCTTTAGGAAACTTGGCTGTCCAGGCGAAGCCGAGTTTACGGGACGAGGCGTTAGTTACTGTGCTGTATGCGATGGAGCCTTCTTTGAAGATCAGGTTATTGCTGTTGTTGGCGGTGGCAACACTGCTGTCGAAGAGGCAGATTACCTTACAAGATTTGCTTCTAAGGTGTACATAATTCATCGACGTGATTCTTTGCGCGCAGATAGGGCTGTTGCGGAAAAGGCGATGTCTAACCCCAAGATAGAACCTGTCTGGAATTCAGTCGTTGAGAAGATAGATGGCGAAGATATGGTCGAGAAGGTCGTAATAAAAAACGTGAAGACGGGCGAAATTAGCGAACTACCTGTGGCTGGAGTTTTTGTTTTCGTTGGTATGGATCCCAACAGCGAGTTTGTGAAAGATTTGGTAGAAACAAAAGACGGCGGATGGATAGTAACTGACGAGAAGCTCGAGACTTCTGTTGAGGGAATCTTTGCTGCAGGTGATGTACGGGATAAATTTTTAAGACAGGTAGTGACGGCTGCCGGAGATGGCGCTACTGCTGCCATGTCGGCATACGCTTATATCTCTGAACAACTGCATTTGCAAAAGGTGCTTTTTGAGCCAGAAAAGGTGGTCTCTTTCTTATATTCCAGCATAGAACCGCAACAGATTAAATTGGCAACCGAAATTGAGAAAAAATATCCTAAAAAAATACTACTTGTTGACGGCTACAAAAATAAAAGGATGTGCGAGAAGCTAGGCATAAGCGAGCTTCCGCAAGCCGTGGTTTTAAACAAGGGTTCCTTAATTTGCTCGAAGAAGATTTCAAGCGTTCAGGAAATAGAGGAGTTGGTATAATTTCCTTAATCGAGTGTCACGGGGCCTATCTTTGAAGGTGGGCCCATTTATTTTAGCTTGCTTTCAAGAAGAGGTGAACATATTGGACAAAACGGTTATGACCGTTACCATGAACCCCGCCATAGACATTCAATATGTCGTTCCCGACTTTAGTCCCGGCAGGTGGTTTCAGGCTTCAGAAGTCGACAGGTCCGCTGGCGGCAAGGGAGTAAATGTGTCCATAATTTTACAGCAGTTGGGGTATGAAAGTGCGGCTATGGGATTTCTAGCCGGTTTTTGCGGAGAGTATGTGCGCGATACATTGAGGCGTCTCAAACTAACGACCAATTTTGTAAATGTCATAGGTGAATCTAGGACGAATGTCTACATTGTGGATGAGGTTGGACGCATCGAAACAGGTGTAACAGAACCGGGCCCTTACATTTCCGATGAGTCGTTGGGCAGATTTATGAAAAATTACGAGCGAATGTTGAGCCGTGCGCGGTTGGTTTACCTAGGAGGGTCTCTACCCCCCGGAGTGCCGCAAGATGCCTATAAAGATTTAATACTGCATTGTGAAGAGGCGAAGGTTCCGGTATTCATAGATGCTTCAGGCCCTGCGTTGACCGCCGCATTAGAAGCGCGTCCCATGGTTGTAAAATTCAATCACCGCTTTTTACTTTCCACCCTTGGCTACCCCATGGGCTCTCTTGATGATATCCTAAACTTTGTATCCAAAATTCATGACAACGGAATAGAATGGTCTGTGACCACCTATGGAACGGTGGGCAACATATTTTATACACCTCAAGGGATTTATCTTGTGGATATTGGCAGAGAGGAAAAAGAGCAAATGGTATCCCTTCTTGCCATCGATGATGCGCTAATGGCGGGATTGGCGGTGGCATTGCTCGAAGAAATGGATGTGGAACTAGCCGTTCGTTTTGCTCAGGCTTGCGCTTTAGAGGATACACTTCACGTTAGAAAGGGGATTCGTGGCAGAAGCATGGTTGAATCGCTGGTACCAAAAATCATGGTAGAAAAGTTGGCCTAAAGGGGTGTTTTGATGATAATTGGATGTCTTATGGATAGAGACCTGACATTGCTCGGTGAAGACGGATTTTGCGTTAGCATAGCGAATCAAGCAGGTATAATAGAATATATGATGGATGGATAATAATGCCTAAGATACTTTTCGTTTGTGCTGGCAATACCTGTAGAAGTCCGATGGCAGAAGCGCTAATGAAGAAAGCCTTGAAATTAAAGGGGATTGAAGGTTGGTCCCTTTCTTCAGCAGGACTTATGGCTATACCTGGCATTCCGGCTAGTGAAAACGCGAAAAAGGTGTTATTAGAGGAATACGGTTTGGATATTGAAGATCATTCTTCCAAAGCCATTGAACTTAGTTTGGTGGCAGAGCATGATTACGTAATTGCTATGACCTTAAGACATGCTCAATGGCTGGCATCGAGGTTTAATCAATATAAAAATAAGATTTATTTCATCGGAGAGTTGGTCTCAAAGGAGGCAAGAGATGCCATTGAGGAGTACTTAAATGCACAAGATCCCTACTCTACTTATTATATGAGGTTGTATGAGGAAAAGATAAAGCCTTACGAAATTGAAGACCCCTATGGTAGCGATATAGATGAATATAGAAAGGCTGCTCGGAAACTATGGCAATATTGCTGTCGCATCGCAGATCTCATAAAAGACGGCAATTTCCCCACAAAGTCTTAGCCGTT
>JAAYTM010000009.1 GCA_012518015.1 Synergistaceae bacterium | reverse complement strand
TCAACTATCACTTGTATCATTGGAATTTATTTTTCTTATGCCAGGGGAGAAATTCTCAGCCATAAAGCAAGTAATAACTCCGATTGATATTTTAGAACCAAGATTGTTGAATGACCTTCTCTGCAAACATAATAACTAGCCTTGCAATGCATGAGTAAATGCAAGGCTAGTTATTATAAACTTATTGTGCTATTATATCACTATGTAAGTATACTTGAAGCTTACGCTGTTTTTTTAGCCCCACGCCTTTTTTTCGCTAGCCTGCAAACCTTCGTATAGCGCAGAGACGGTCTTTTGCTTAAAGGTTATTGCCTCCATCAGCTTGTTTTTAATGCTTTCGTCCTCGATCATGTGCCATGTGCCGGCCAAATCGCTCATGGAGTCAAGTTCGCCAATCAGCGCTTCCCTTATCAGTTCTGCCATCTCTAAAGGGTCATTTGTGTGGGAATGGACGTGTTCTCCTTCTGGCATTACAACTTTACACATATGTACTCTCCCCTTCGTCGTGATCTTTTGTGCTCATTAATGTTATCATCTTAGTGATAACAGTCAAGCGGGAGGCAACTTTGCTCACAAACCAAAGAGGAGGGATGTTGTATGGCAGATTGGGAAAGTTTCAGAAAAAACCATTACGAGCTTTTGGGCAACGCTATTGTTAAAAACTTGGATAAAAAGGGCTACAGTGCCGAATACGTGGCAACTGCGGAAGGTGCAAAAAGAAAGATAATTGACCTCATACCTGAAAGGGCCAGCGTTGGGGTCCCCGGGAGCGTAACATTAAGGGAACTCGGGTTGCTCGAAGCGCTCGAAAAAAGAGGCAACAAGATAGTTCATCACTGGGATCCAAGCTTGGTTGGCGAAGAACGCATAAGAAGACTACAAGAGGAATTATCATGCGACGTTTTCTTAACGAGCGCGAATGCCCTGACCATAGACGGGACCATCGTTAACATTGACGGCACCGGCAATAGAGTGGCCGGCATGGCTTGGACCTCGGGAAAAATCATTTACGTCATTGGAATAAACAAAGTCTGCGCTGGGGGGCTTGAAGCGGCAATAGCTCGCGTAAAAAACTTCGCAACGCCTCCTAATGCAATGCGCCTGAACATCAAAACACCTTGTGCATCCCTGGGTTATTGTGTAGATTGCGATGTACCGGAACGAGTTTGTAGGGCAATGTTGATCTTAGAGCGAGCGCCATCGGGCAGAGACTGTCATGTCATTTTAGTGGGTGAGATCCTCGGGTTCTAAAGCTTCTGAAAATGACTTATATTTTATTAACTGGGTCATTGCTTTGGTCTTGCTATTTACAAAGATACAATGACCCAGTTATGTGTTTTAAACAGTCATGATATATTTAAAAGCTGCTTGTCAATTTGAGAGAGATCCAGAACAACTAAAACATCGTAAACAGCGTGAGTCAATTACATGTTTTTAGGGGGAATTAGAGTGTGGGATATGGAAACGCTGTTGATTTTAATAGATTCTTCTCCTTTTATGGTACTTTTTAAGGATAGGCAGGGCAGATGGATCTGGATGAACCAGTCATTTATAAAGGAGATGGACCTGCCTCCTCGAGAAGAAATTTTGGGCAAACATACACAAGATTTGCTTCCCGAGTCGAAAGACCTTTGCCGTGAAGATCGCGAAGTCGTAGCTAGAGGCGAACCTCTGCTTGGACTACTTAGAAAAGTAACCCTGCCATCCGGCAGAAAAAGATGGCACTTAACTGACAAAATACCTATAAAAACTCCCGGCAATGGAGTCGCTGGTGTCGCTGTTTTTATTAGGGACGTGACCGAACAAAGGGAAGCTCAAAGAAAACTAGAGCGGTTAAATAGGGTGTTAGAGGCTGTCCTGGATGTTAATCAACTCATGGTAAGGGAAAAATTGGGACGCAATCACTTGCTTAACGAAATATGTGGCATTCTCGTAAAGGGCCAGTGTTATGAAAGTGTTTGGATCATTTTATTAGATCCTCAAACAGGATATCTTTTGGATGTCTTTTCTTTAACTGAAACAAAGGCGGAAATAAAGAGATGTTTAAGCCCACAATTTGTATCTCACCTAACTATGGATTCAAAGGATGGCTTTTCGGCCATTAAATATGAGGATTTGCTTCGTAAGGGTTGGCAACTTCCTAAACGTTATACGGGTAAAGTCTTGATTTCTTCTCGCCTAGAGCATGGCAAAAAAACCTATGGTGTAATATGCGCTTCATTGCCTCGAAACGTCGAGCTGGAGATAAAAGAAAAGGACCTTTTTTTAACTCTAGCAAATGATATAGCTTACGCCTTACATAAGCTTGACGACAGGGATGAACTTCGCAGGGAAAAGATTTTTTGGGAGAAGCTATTCAACGTTTCCCCTGAAGGCGTAGTTTTATGCGCACCGGATGGTCGTGTCATGAGAGTCAACAATGCCTTCTGCCACATCTTTAGGTTTTCCAGCCCCGAAGAAGTGATAGGAAAAAACATTGACAGCATCGTTGCTGATGAAATAACTTTTGAGGAGGCAAGAAGCTTTACTGAGGCGGCAGCTCGCGGTGAAAGAGTTTCCGTTGAAAGTGTGCGCCAAAGGGTTGACGGCACGCTTATCGACGTTTCCATACTTGGAATTCCAATAAAGATAGATGAAGATTTAGCAGGTGTTTACGCTATCTACCGCGACATTACTGATAAGAAGATGTACGAAAGGGCAATGAAAGAAAACATCGCCACCTTGTTCCGTGTATGGAGACAAACAATAGAATTAATAGCGTCAGTCAGCGAACTTCGAGACCCCTATACAGCGGGGCATCAAAAGCGCGTAGCGGAACTAGCAAAGTTTATGGCAATGAAGATGAGACTTTCACCCGAAAGTGTTGATGCGGTGGAAATGGCCTCCTTGATCCATGATGTTGGTAAAATTAAAGTGCCCGCTGAAATATTAAGCAAGCCCGGGCCTTTAGACGAGGTAGAATACCTTTTGGTCAAAACTCATCCTCAGGCAGGCTATAATCTTTTAAAGGATATAGACTTTCCCTGGCCCGTTGCCGAAATAGTACTGCAACATCACGAACGTCTTGACGGAAGCGGCTATCCTCAGGGCCTTAAGGGCAAAGAGATTCTTCAAGAAGCACGTATCATCGCTGTGGCAGATGTGGTTGAAGCCATGGCTTCGGACCGACCATATCGTAAAGCTCTGGGTATCGAGACAGCTTTAAAGGAAATTAAACGTGGACGCGGTACGCTTTATGACGAAGAAGCTGTTGACGCCTGTTTAGCCCTCTTTGAAGAGGGCCTCGTGATCCCTTTGTTCGAAAAAGTAATTTTCTGATAAAAACTCAATCATTATTTAACGCCCTCAATAAAACACCAGATGATCGGGTTTTTGCTTCCTTTGGCGCTAATTTGTGAAGTCAGTTTATGGCGTTATATTTGTTAAGAACTCTTATCAATTCCTGGATGTCTATCGCCTCTTTGATATTGCCGTCACGTCCTATGATGGTTTTGGCCTTCAATAGGGAGTTTATTACTGCTTCCTCCGTTGCTTCCACAGTTGCTAAAAACAGAGGTGATGATGCTTCGTTGGTCATTACCGTATTTTTAAGTGCGATCTGGTCAGGCTCGTGAGGTATTATCGCGGCGGTCGAAAAGGCTATAAAAAAATCCCCTGAACCGTTACTTCCGTAAAATCCCGTTCGCGCAAGCCCTAAGCTCACGCGCTTTGCCACACGTTTCAATTGTCTGTGATCTAAGGGAGCATCAGTTGCTACAACCACCATCACCGAGCCATTCAAGTCTTGCGTCTCAGGAAAGGCATGAGGAAAATCTTCGCTATAGGAATAACGCCCAAGCTCCCGACCGACAGGAGCACCATTTAAGGTTCATTACATATGATTGTCAGTTGGCTTTTAAACTCGGAAGAATCTCTAAAGATAAACATGATTGAATTATTGCCTTTAGGCATGGTCATGAAAAAAATGGTTAAATTTCTTTGTGATAAATGTTTCCAGCTCGGTGAGCACTACCCCTGCGAACACTATCATCCCGCCAAGGATGACTTGGAAGTTAACGATTTCTTCTCCTATTAAATAGGCAAATACGTAACCTGAGGGGCTTTCCAAAGAAAGTAAGACGGCGGCGTGAATCTCGGGGCTGTAACGCTGGGCAACGGTCTGGATGAGAAATGGAATGACGGTGACGAACAAAGCCACGTACAAGATTCCCATCCATGCTTTTGCAGGCACTGCTTTAAAGGAAGGCACGGGCTCAATAAAAACCGCCAGGGCTGTTAAAATAATGCACGCTGAGGCAATTTGCACGACAGTGAGTGCTATTGGGTCCATCTTTCTGCTTAAATTCCCAACGAAGAGAACGTGCAAAGCACACCCTAAAGCAAGTAGTAAGGAAAGTGCGTCGCCAAAATTAAAACTCATGCCCGGCGTAAATGCCATAACCAGAAGCCCTGCAGTGGTTAGAAAGGCACCAGCTGTAGCGATTAAGGAGGGCATTTTCCTATAAAAAAGGGCGTAAAGAAAGGGCACCATTACGACGTTGCTTCCTGCGATGAAGGATTGCTTACCAGGCGTGGTAAAAAGAAGGCCAAAGATGTGAGCCACAAAAGTTGAAGCCAGAAGGCTTCCAAGTAAACATCCCAAGAAGACATCTTTTCGACTAAGCAGAGAAAGTCTTGAACGGAAGATTAAACCGAGAAGGCCTGTGCTTAAAAGAAACCTCACGGACAAAAGCCACAGAGGCGACATGAACTTGAGCAGCCAATTGGTTGTTCCAAATCCAGACCCCCAAAGCATTGCGGTCAGAAAAAGCGCCGAATCTGCTAAAAGTACCACCTTCCTGTTTCCATGTTCAACCATTTTTATTCACCTACAGCCATTTGTGCTATCATTTTACGTTAAAAAGGGCATGTCAAAACCATTTTCCTTCCGCCTATTTTATCAATATTTACGCCTTTAGCTCCTCCACGAATCGGGTAAAAACAAGGCCATCATGGGATACAATTCTAAACGGCCAAAGAGCATGCAAAAAGATAGAATCCATTTGATCGGCGCTTCAAGGGTAGAATAATTATCCATGGGGCCCACGACGCCAAGTCCCGGTCCTACGTTTCCCAAGGTTGCCGTTACGGCAGCAATGGAGGAGATCAAATCAAGACCCATTAGGGATAATAGTAAAAAGGCGACAACAAAGACAATCATGTAAAGTGAAAAGAAGGCGGTTATAGAAAGTATAACGTCCTTTTCCACCACTTTTTTGTTAAGCTTCATTGAGTAGTGGGCGCGTGGGTGAATCAGTTTTTTTAGCTCAATGCCTGCGTGTTTAAGTAAAACCATAACCCTTACCACCTTCATGCCACCACCTGTAGATCCTGCACAACCGCCGATGAGCATGAGAATTAAGAGTAAAAGCTGGGCATAAGCGGGCCACTGTTCGAAATCTGCCGTTACAAATCCTGTCGTGGTCAAGACGCTCACAACTTGAAATGAAACGTATCTGGCTGTTTGGGCAAGGCTGCTGTAAATCTGGTTTTTTAGCAACACGAAAGAAATGGTTGCTATCGACCCCAAAACGATATACAAGTAAAACCTGAACTCCTCGTCACGCCACCAGGCAGTGAGGTCTTTCTTCATCAACAATTTATAGTGCAAAGCGAAGTTAGCACCTGCTATGAACATAAAGATAGTTATGACAACGTCAACATAAACCGAATTATATTGCCCAACGCTGCCGTTCAAAGGGGAAAAACCACCCGTTGCCACCGTCCCAAAGGTGTGCGTGAGCGCTTCAAAGAAGGATAAACCTCCCAAATACAGAAGGAGTGTTTCTAGGACGGTCAAAAAGACATAGACTCCCCATAAAAGAAGCGCTGTTTGGTGGATTCTTGGGGTCAACTTTTCGGGCACAGGACCAGGTACTTCGGCGCGAAACAACTGACGTCCACCAACACCCAGAAATGGCAAAATGGCTAACCCGAGCACGATGATACCCATACCACCTAGCCAGTGCGTTAAGCTTCTCCAAAAAAGCATTCCCCTGGAGTTAACTTCTATGTTTGCCAAGACGGTAGCCCCGGTTGTCGTAAAACCTGAGACGGATTCAAAAAAAGCGTCAGCAAAGGTGGGAACTGCCCCGGAAAGCCAGAAGGGCAAAGCACCTATGGCCGAAGCTAAAACCCACGACAATCCAACTGTAACCAAAGCTTCCTTTGGCCTCATCTCTTCTCTGCTCAGTCTTCCTCCGATGAGGAGCAATATTGCGCCCAAGGCCATGCCTATGATCATGGAAACAAATATGGGCCTGGCATCGGGTGATTTGTCCAGGACGGCCCAACCAAGGGGCAGTAACATAAATAAGGACACAACTTCGACTATTAACCCAAGGATATTCGTTATGATTTTAAACCGCATCTCTTTTTTCCTTTATTTTATATTTTTATTTGCTGGTCATTTTTCTTCCATGAACAAATTTAGAATTTCATCATAGCCGGGAGCATTCGTGTAGAGCAAGACACGATCGTTCGGTTTTAATGTGGTCATCCCGTCTGGCACGAAGATATCCTCCCCGCG
>JAAYTM010000044.1 GCA_012518015.1 Synergistaceae bacterium | reverse complement strand
TCACACGTCCAGATTTCTAACTTCTTTAGCGTGTGCTTCTATGAACTCCCTCCTCGGTTCGACCTTATCTCCCATCAATATGGTAAAATATTCATCAGCTGCCAAAGCGTCCTCAATGTCCACTCTTTTTAATATCCTTTCTTTGGGATTCATCGTCGTCTTCCAAAGCTGCTCTGGGTTCATCTCGCCAAGTCCTTTATAACGCTGTACATATACCTTTTTATTTGACAGTTGCTCCATTACATTGCGCAAATCTTTATCAGAATAACAATAGTACTCGCTCCTGCCAGCTTGCACTCTATAAAGGGGCGGTTGAGCAATGTAAAGATGTCCTTTCTCTATTATCTCGGGCATGAACCGGTAAAAGAAGGCGAGAAGAAGCGTCCTAATGTGTGCACCATCCACATCGGCATCGGTCATAATTATTACTCTATGATAGCGCAGCCTGTTAATATCAAAATCTTCTCCTATTCCGCAACCCAAGGCTTGAATGATAGTTCTTATCTCGGCATTGGAGAGCACTTTATCGAGGCGCGCCTTCTCAACGTTTAATATCTTGCCGCGCAAGGGCAATATCGCCTGAAAGGTCCTGTCCCGACCTTGCTTTGCACTCCCTCCGGCAGAGTCGCCCTCAACGATGTATAACTCGGACTCCTTAGGGTTTTTACTTGAACAATCGGCCAACTTGCCCGGCAAATCAAGTCCGCTAAAAGCTGATTTGCGCCTTACCAGCTCCCTGGCCTTTTTGGCAGCATCCCTAGCTTGTCTTGCCTTGATGGCCTTTTCCACAATTGGCCTTAGGTAGTCCGGCTTTTCCTCGAGAAAGGTCATTAATCCTTCGTACACAATCGAGTCCACTATACCCCTAACGTCGCTGTTACCAAGTCTAGTTTTGGTCTGTCCCTCAAATTGAGGTTCCTTGAGCTTTACCGAAATTATGGCAGTCAGGCCTTCCTTTAAGTCGTCACCAGACAGGTTTGGATCTTTATCTCTTAAAAGCTTTTGCCTCCTTGCCATTTCGTTTACTGCTCGCGTTAAAGCCGCCCTAAAACCTATAACGTGAGTGCCGCCTTCGATGGTATGAATGAGGTTTGCAAAGGCAAAAAGACGTTCCTGATATGAGTCGTTGTATTGTAGAGCAACTTCCACTAAAACATCGTCTTTTTCGCCAGATATGTGAATTGGCTCCTTAAATAGCGGTGTTTTATCCCTATTTAGATACTCGACGAAGGAAACTATCCCACCATCGTACTTAAAAGAAGACGATTTGTTGTTTTTTATATCTATTAGTTCAATACGTAAACCTGGCACCAAAAAAGCAATTTCTCTCAACCTGGCACTTAATATATCAAAGGAAAAATCCCTTTCTTCAAAAATTGCGTCATCGGGCATAAAGTGCACTTTCGTCCCTGTACGATTAGCTTCTCCGATCGCCTTTAATTCGCACTGAGGGACGCCCCTGGAGTAACGCTGATGCCATTCCAGACCATCACGCCACACGGTAAGTTCAAGCCATAATGATAAAGCATTAACTACGGATACGCCAACGCCATGAAGTCCGCCGGAGACTTGATAGGCTTTATTATCAAACTTACCTCCAGCGTGAAGCGTAGTTAATACAACCTCGGCGGCTGATTTATTGACCTTAGGATGCACATCCACAGGTATACCCCTGCCGTTATCCTCCACAGAGACACTACCGTCAGAATGAAGAGTCACAATCACGTGATCGCAATAGCCGGCCATGGCTTCGTCTATTGCGTTATCCACCACTTCGTAGACCAAATGGTGCAAACCTCGTATGCCAGTATCCCCAATATACATACTCGGCCTGCGACGAGCAGCATCAAGGCCTTCCAGAATCTGTATATCGCTTGCTGTATACTCATTAGCTTCAGCAAATGTCCCCTTCATCAACACACCACTTCCTCTTTTTACGACCTAATTCCTTCCTTTCAGAAGTTAATGCGCTTTGATAAAATGCGCACAATTTTTCAAATTTTCTCGCTACGGTTCTTACGCTTTTATCCACGTAACAAACATCACCATCGCGCGTAAAAACCAACGTTTTACCTTCGACCCCTATTAAGGCCACAATATTATCCAGTGAGACAAAATCCTTACATTTGGACAAAAGACTCAAGATGGGGCCTCCCTTACACATTTGCGCTCTACTGAGCCATGTATATTATAACAAAAAAAGGCTAAAAAGGGGGGTTGCTCTTCATCATACAAAAATGCAGAGCAAGTCTCTGTAAATAAACAGGCTATCTGACAACCAGGGCGAATAAGATCATGCCTTAGAAAAGGGATAACGCAGTGTTGTTTAAAAGATTTTTCTTGCGTCAGACTCGCAAAAGCTTAAAAGATAAAATAAGGCTGACAATTAATTTATTCAAGGTGCTCTTTTACAGAACCCCTTGAGGGCGTCATTGCATGGATCTAAAGATTAAGAAACTAAATTAGTTTTAAGAAATGCAACATGCAAAGACAAATTGTACATCTTTGAAAGGTTGACCGTATATTATTTTTTATTGACATATACTGCTCAACGAAATCACATTTGAAGTTTTATTCATGATATATGTTTAATATTTTAGTTAATATAGGTCATTTAGATTTATTACGTAGACAGTAAAATAATTGCAAAATATAATGATGATGTCAATGATATTATTGTAATAAACTGTAAATCGAAAACTGGATAAAACAAAAGAGGATTAATGGCAATATCCCCAAGACGGGCTTACATCAGCGATCTTAGAGCGGTTAAATTTTTGTACTCTTTTGGAGGAATTACCCCCTACAAATATCCTAAAAGTTTGATATCCTATTAAAAGCTACAATATAAAAATAAAAATATTTCGGGATTTTTGTGATTTGACAAGATTTGAGGGGTTGAAGTTGAAATTGAAACTGAAGAAATTAGCAGACAAGCTCCGCGCGATAGGCGTAAACAACGTGAAGGTAAAGGAACCTTTATCAATGCACTCGAGCTGGAAAATAGGAGGCCCTTCAGACATATTGGTAGAGGTAGCAGACGTATCTTCTCTGCAAAGGTTACTAGCCTTTGCAAAGGAATATGACATTCCCTTGATTGTTATAGGCAAAGGTAGTAACATCCTTTTTTCCGACGAAGGTCTTCGCGGTATCGTCGCAAAATTTGGCAAAGCCTTTGCAAACGTCAAAATTGATGGGGCAAACATAATCGCTGATGCAGGCGTATGGGTTCCTCTTCTCGTCAAGCTCGCCGCCTCAAGGGGTATAGCCGGAATTGAACACGCCGCAGGAATTCCAGGAACATTAGGTGGACTCATTTACATGAATGGTGGCAGCTTGCAACAGTCGATTGGCGATACAACAAAACGCATATGGGCTTTAGACGAAAATGGAAAAGTCGTAGAAATGACCAGAAAGGAATGTGAATTTTCCTATAGGAGTTCCGTATTTCAACGCAAAAACCTTATAATATTAAGAGCTCACTTAGAAGGAAGTTTGGATGAACCAAACAACATACGAAGGCGCGCCATCGATATATTAGCCGAACGAAAGCACAAGTTCCCACTAAAACAGCCTAACTGCGGTTCTGTATTTACAAATAATCCGGAAATATACAAAGCAGCTGGGCCACCAGGAAAGATAATCGAAGAAGCTGGGCTGAAAGGCCTTCGCATTGGTGGTTTAATGGTCAGTCCTGTTCATGCCAACTTTATAGTCAACGTGGGAGGTGGAACATCAAAGGATGCTTTCGAATTGGTAGCGAAAATTCGAGATATAGTCTACAAACGGATAGGATATTGGCTTGAATGTGAGGTCAGATACGTGACCCCTGAAGGAGACATTGCTCCGCTGCATAAATTTATTTAATTAGACAAATTACAAGTGTAAAGGGGATGGTTGCTCATGGGGTTTTGAACCCTGCGACACGTCAGATTCGATAAAGGTACAAAGTGTGAACCCGATGGACTTTGAAGCTGAGATCACTCGGCTTTACGAACGCGCATATCGAGGCTTGGAGGAATATGCTGATACTGACCCCGAAGATATAAAAAGATACCTTAAATGGCTATACAGACGGGCTGAAGGAGGATTTTTGGCCGCCTTTGAGGGTTCTCGCATTGTCGGTTTTGTCTCGACAGACCATAAATGGGCATCTCCGGAGGGACATATAGTGGGGGAGATCCATGAGATAGTAGTTGACCCCGACTACCAGGGCCACGGGGTTGGAAAGTTACTTTTGATGGAAGCTATTAATTTACTCACCCAAAAAGGAGTAAAGATCATAGAGTTATGGGCGGGCGAAAAAAATTTCCACGCTCAAGATTTTTACAAAAGTCAAGGCTTCCTGGAGATGGAACGAAGGGGAAGATGGATCAGGTTTATAAAGGACCTCGAAGAGCAAGAGCGAGCATGAGCCTTCTTTGAGATATCGAAAAATACCTATTTTACTCATTCATGTTGCTACAAACAACAAGGGCAGTCTTTTGCTGAAACCTAATCCCAGACACAGCAAAAACTGCCCTTAAATAATTTGTAAAGCACTAACGAGCTTCCAGATAGTCTAACTCATGCTCCGAAAAGGTCAACAAGTTCGTCAAAAACGCCGTTAGGATTTGACTTGCCAAATCCATCTCCTTGAGGGAAACGTGCTCAAAAGGCGTATGCGCTACCGAAAGTTTACCTGGACCAAAAACTACGGCAGGAATCCCTGCAGTAACGTATGGCTCAGCATCGCTCCAGCTTTTAAACGCTCCGAACTGTAGGTTTAACCCCAGGTCATTTGAGGCAACTCCCATGAGCTTATCGGCAATCGGAACATCTTCTCCTAAATTAAAGGGAGGAGAGATGTCATCCATTTCGTATTCGATACCCTCCCTATCGAAAAGATGCCTTAACTGTCTTTCGGCTTCTTTGTGATCTACATCGGGCAACAGCCTGATGTCTATGTACATTTCGCACCTGCTCGGTATGATTAGTTCATTGGGCGAACCACCGCTTAGAGCTTGGACATTAAAACCGGCTTCGCCAATATAGGGGTGCTCGCCTTCAAGGAAGGGCAATTTTTTTAACTTTGACAGAAAATCAACCGCCTTCGATATTGCGTTTTGACCGGCTTCAAAATCGCTCCCATGAGCCGTCTGACCAAAAAAATTGAGCCTCGCTCCAATCGCTCCTGCTTCCATGGTGCATATATCAAGCTCTGTTGGCTCAAAAACGACAACTTCCTCGGGGCACAATTTAACCGCTTCATAGGCACCGCTGCCACCCTGTTCCTCATCTACGGTAAAAACGATGCTTGCAGGAAAATCATGGTTATTTCCCACTTCGTCTACATAATCCTCCAAAGCAATTATTAAAGACGCAATAGAACCCTTTACATCTGCTGCGCCCCTGCCATAGACCAAGTCTCCTTCAAGGCGCGCGGAGCACCTTACGCCCTCCATCACCCCTGGAACTGTATCCACGTGCAGGTCCAGCAAGGTTTTTGAACCAGGGTTAAGCACTAAATTCCCAGTTTTTCCTACGATAGGTTGTATCTTGGTGGGCACTTTAAGAAACCGAAGCCTATTTTCGAGGTATTCAAGGATAGGACCTTCGTTTCCACTCGGGCTCGGAATTTCTATTAACCTCAACAACTCATTTGCCAGCCGATCAAAGCGATCGTCTTTCAATTAAGACACCCCCCTTGAAGCTCCCGCTTCCGAATCACCTCCGCAACACTTTCTACTAAAAAGAGCAACTTAGAGGTCAATGCCATGATAACATTAATTACCAAAAAAGAATATCTGTTTTTGTAATATATTTATCATTCTTTAGATTTGAACTGCTCTTTAATGTGCCTGGATTC
>JAAYTM010000043.1 GCA_012518015.1 Synergistaceae bacterium | reverse complement strand
GATAAAGCCTTACGAAATTGAAGACCCCTATGGTAGCGATATAGATGAATATAGAAAGGCTGCTCGGAAACTATGGCAATATTGCTGTCGCATCGCAGATCTCATAAAAGACGGCAATTTCCCCACAAAGTCTTAGCCGTTCGAAGCTAACATTTTCCGCTAAACAGCCGATTACAAACTGTAGGGGGTGTTGTAGAAAGGTCAATGAGGAAATGATGTGTGCTCATGCGGGTAATATTTGTCCAGTCGAAGCTGAATGATGATGTGCAAGCGGTTAAAGCCCGCATGAGTGGAGTGTTATGCAGGCAGGAAGATAAGATAAATAATAAGAAAACAGGAAGTGATTGAGGTCTGAGGCGAGTAGTTTCGTTTTTATGCATAATAATGCTTATCTTATACACCCCCATAATGACATATGCCCAAGAGGACGACTCTAAAGAGATTGCTTTAGGTCGCAAAGTT
This sequence comes from Synergistaceae bacterium, assembly GCA_012518015.1. Taxonomy (GTDB): domain Bacteria; phylum Synergistota; class Synergistia; order Synergistales; family Acetomicrobiaceae; genus Acetomicrobium. Next base: position 18,824 of record JAAYTM010000043.1, on the reverse strand, counting down.
GCCGAGCAGGTGGAAAGGACCTGGGAAAGGGTTACAGATCCGACGATAACGGCGAGGCTAAATATGATCTTGACCCACTTTAGGCCCCATTTAGAGCGAGATCTGCCATATGAGGTTAGAGCGATAAAGGATGACGAGATTCCCAATGCTTTTTCTCTCCCAGGGGGCATAGTTTATTTTACTACTGGCATGATTCAGCTTGCCGAAAGCGATTCGGAATTGGCAGGGGTCATGGCCCATGAGCTTGCCCATACCGAAAAAAAACATGTAATGATACAGGTAGCCAGAAATCAGAAGCTCTCGCTTTTGGGCTTGGGAATCATAGTGGCTACGGGGGGACAAGCTGCTGCCGTCCTTTTGACAAATGTTGCACAGGTAGCGATAATGAATTCTTACAGTCGCGATCTGGAGGAAGAAGCCGATATGGTGGGATTGGACCTCCTAATAAAGGCTGGTTATCCGCCATCGGCGATGATCACATTACTGGAGCGTCTTGCGGAAGAGGAACTTAAAAGGCCGTACTTTGAGCCCGGAATTTACCAGAGCCACCCTAAATTGAAGGATAGAATAGCTTACCTAAAAAGCACAATAATGACAAAGGGATTGGCCCTAAATCGCAAGGAAGTGCTGGGCCTGCTAAGAGTTGAGGTTACCGAGGAGGACAATTTTTGCCTTCTTGCTATAGACGAGGAAGTTATATTGAAGTTAAAGAGCAACCCAGATACGGTTGCTGTATTAACCCATATGGCGGCAGGACTCAATAAGGCTTTAAAGTTGGAACTTGAGCCTTATGAGGTAAGGATAATAAACGTTGGAGAAGAATCCTTTTTCTGCGTTGGACCTGATAGGATCATTTCTCAAAAAGATTTACCCGCAGGAGCTCCCTCCCTTGAGGAAATTCGAGATAAAATATTATTGGCCCTCGAAAAGGCAAGACAGAAACATACCTTTACGAATTTTATCCGCTGAGGTAAGTTGTAAAAAATATGATGTAGAATGAAATAAGGTTTGAGGATTTCTTAAGGAGGCCTCTAAATGTACATATCCTTGTATAGAAAATACCGACCTGGTCGTTTTGGCGATGTGGTTGGGCAAGATGGCATTGTGAGGATCTTGAGGAACTCCTTGAGGTTGGGGAAAGTGGGACATGCCCTTTTGTTTTCCGGTCCCAGGGGTTGCGGCAAGACGACCGTGGCCAGGATATTTGCGAAAGCGTTAAACTGCCCGAATTCAGCAGGTGGAGAGCCTTGCGATAACTGTGACGTATGTGATTCCATCTCTTTGGGAGAATGTCTCGATGTGATAGAGATTGACGGAGCTTCCAACAGAGGCATAGAGGAAATAAGAAACCTTAAGGCTCAGGTTGGACTAGCTTCCTTCTCTCTCCCCTACAAAGTATACATCATCGATGAAGTTCACATGCTTACTGATGCGGCTTTCAATGCTCTTTTGAAGACATTAGAAGAGCCGCCCAACCGAGTCGTCTTCATATTAGCCACTACCCAACCGGATAAGGTTCCACTCACCATTAGATCTCGCTGCCTTCGCTTTTATTTCAATAAGCTATCTGGCTTTGATATCGCAAAAAGATTGCGTCATGTAGCCGAAATGGAAGGTTTCGATTTCGAGGAAGAAGCCCTATGGGAGTTGGCAAGACAAGCAGACGGGTCGCTGCGCGACGCTTTGACTCTGACCGAGCAGGCTTTAGCCCTACAAGATGGCAAGCTTTCTTTGGACTCGGTGGCGTTTCTTTTAGGCGGCAGCAGGAGCGAAATGGAGAACGTAATACGACTCATGATAAAGGACCCCTCGCAAGGATTTCTGCAAATGAAAAACATTTTAAAGAAGGGGTTAGCGATAGAGAGACTTCTTGAAATTTCCTTTTCCATCTTTCGAGACATGTGGATGTACAAGACCTTTGGAATGGATTTAATCGAAAAACTCGAGTTGTCAGAAAGGGAAATTGGATTTTTAAAAAATGAAGCCCCCCTTTGGGACGATTCGGTTTTATTTTCAGCTATGAAATTGTGCGCTGAACTAAGCCTTCAGGCAAGGTTGGGCGTTAAAGAAGATATCCTTTCCAGCTTGTTTTTCGTGCATGTAGGAAAAACAAAGGACCTATCCGTGATTGAAGCAGGCAAAACCTCGGATCTAGTTAGTGTAAGCACCAAGGGAGCCGAAGTTGTTGTCCAGAGCGGGAGCAAAGATCAAGTGCGGGAAGACATATCTGAACCGTGGCAGAAAGTTATGAAAAAGACGGCGGAGGAAATGTTGCCCCTTTACTGTGCTCTAATACCCTCAAGGGTCGAATACGACGAAAATACGGTGTTGATCGAAATTTCGATGGAACGCAATTTCGATTTTAATCTGTTGAAGTTGCCAAGAAACTTGGCGTATCTATACGATTCAATAAAACAAAATATTATATATACTGATGAACTAGTGATAAAAAGTGGCGATGAGGAAGCAAAATATCCTACAGACCTGGCATTAGAACAAATGGAGCCGGAAGTGGAGGAATTTTTACAAGAGGAATTGCCGCATCCATTGGAAGACGAAGAAAGACAAATTCTAGAAAGCTCAAATGCTGTAGTCACATCTGCCGAGGATCATAAGGCAAGAGAAGATGACGAGGCCCTCCAAAGGATTGCCATGTATCTTAATGGAGATGTTTTGATGTATAAAAAGTGGGACGAAGAAGAAAGTGCAGAAGAAGACGGAGGCGTTGAGATTGAATGATCGATTTGTTCATTTACATGTTCATACGGAGTACAGCCTCTTAGACGGTGCAATAAGGATCAAGGACTTGGTCTCCAGAACAAAGGAATGGGGCATGGACGCTGTAGCGATCACGGACCACGGGGTGATGTTCGGAGCCATCGAGTTTTATTATGAATGCGAAAAAGAGGGCATTAAACCCATAATTGGTTGTGAAGTGTATGTTGACCCCAAGGGGCATACCAGGCGTGAAGGTCAGGGAGGAAACTACCACCTCTTACTTTTGGCGCAAGACAATGATGGTTACAAAAATTTGGTGAAATTGGTCTCAGTGGCTAATATAGAAGGCTTTTACTACAGACCCCGAGTGGACTACGATTTGCTTGCCAGATACTCCAAGGGGTTAATTGCCTCGTCAGCCTGTCTTGCCGGTGAAATTCCTTCGCTTATTTTGGAAAATAGATATGATGAGGCGAAGGAGAAAGCCTTGATTTATCGCGATATATTTGGCGAAGACAATTTCTATCTTGAGATAATGTCCAATGGCATGCGGGAACAGGCCACAGTCAACAAATCCTTGATCGAGCTTTCTCGGGAAACAAACATACCACTACTTGCTACTAACGATGCTCACTATTTGGAAAGCGCTGATGCCGAATGGCATGAAATATTACTCTGCGTGCAAACTAACTCTACTGTTAATTCCAAGAACAGGTTCCAGTTTGGTTCCAAAGAATTCTACCTTCGCTCGCCTCAAGAAATGTGGCAAATATTTGGCAGTGAGTTGCCCGATGCCTTAAAAAATTCGATTGATATAGCAGAAAGATGTAATGTTAAAATCGAGTTTGGACATTATATGTTACCCGAGTATAAGGTCCCTGAGGGAGAGACGCTAGAAAGTTATTTGGCCTTAAAGGCCAGGGAGGGTTTGAATAGACGTTTCAATGGCAGGAGTGTTCCCTTAGAGTATGAAAAACGGATGGGATATGAACTCAACGTAATAACTCAGATGGGGTTTGCCGGATACTTCTTGATAGTCCAAGATTTCATCAATGCTGCTAAGTCCAAGGGGATACCTGTAGGGCCGGGCAGAGGTTCCGCGGCAGGATCTTTGGTGGCCTACGCTTTAAGGATAACGGAAATCGACCCAATCAAATATAATCTTTTGTTTGAGCGTTTTTTAAACCCTGAACGGATTAGCATGCCTGATATAGATACGGATATATCCGATAAGCGTCGCGACGAAGTGATCGATTATGTAGTTGAAAAATATGGTCGGGACAAGGTAGCTCAGATAATAACATTCGATAGAATGAAAAGCAGAGCTGCCGTTAGAGACGTGGGTAGAGCCTTAGACATGCCTTACCCAGAGGTCGACAAGGTGGCAAAATTGATCCCTTTTAATGTTTCTTCGATAGAGGAAGCTTTGGAATTATCACATGAATTGCGAGCAATTTACGATGGAGACAGCGAGGTTAAACGGTTATTGAATTTCGCCAGTCATATCGAGGGAATTGCCCGTCACTGTTCGCAACACGCTGCAGGTGTTGTAATATCACCTGAACCCTTAGTAAATATAGTACCTCTCAAGGCGATTAACGGATCGCAAATAGTGACGCAATACTCCATGGATCCATTGGAAAAACTTGGACTCGTCAAGATGGATTTTTTGGGCTTAAGGACCTTGTCCATGATGGAAGAGACTTTGAGCAATATCTCTAGAAACGGCAAAAAGACGCCCGATATTACCAGGTTGCCCATGGATGACAAGCTCACCTTTGAGATGCTTAAAAAGGGCGATACCATGGGGGTATTCCAACTTGAATCTTCTGGCATGAGACAGCTTTTGAAGAAGTTAAGCCCTGACTCTTTCCAAGACATAATAGCTGTTTTGGCACTTTATAGGCCTGGCCCCCTGGGTAGCGGTATGGTGGACCAATACATAGAAAGAAAGCGTGGAAGGTCCCCTGTAACATATCCTCATCCTGCATTGGAAGACGTGCTCAAAGAGACCTATGGCATCATTCTCTATCAAGAACAGGTCATGCAAATTGCGGCAGAATTAGCAGGCTACAGCTTAGGGCAAGCAGACATCCTTCGCAGGGCAATGGGAAAGAAAAAGGTTGAGGAGATGGAAGAACAAAGGAAAGTCTTCTTAAAGGGGTGTCTGTCAAATAGCGTGAGCGCGGAGAAGGCTAACGAGATATTTGATCTAATTGAATATTTTGCTGGTTATGGCTTCAATAAATCGCACAGTGCTGCGTATGCCATGATAAGCTATCAAACTGCATATCTCAAAGCACATTACCCAGTAGAATTTTTGGCTGCTTTCCTATCAAGCCACATAGGCGCAAAAAAGGAGATTCTTGCCCGATACGTAAGAAACGTCAGGGCTGCTGGAATTAAAGTCCTTCCGCCTGATGTAAACGAGTCCGAGGCCGGCTTTACAGCTGTTGGAAGCGTCATAAGATTCGGCTTAACTGCCGTTGCTAAGGCGGGTTCCGGTGCCGTAGAGGCTATTTTGAAAGCAAGAGAAGAAGGAGGACCTTTCAAATCCCTATGGGACTTTGTATCTAGGATAGATTTGAGGGCCGTAAATAGATCAGTCATTGAAAGTCTAATAGGAGTCGGAGCCTTCGATGGCTTGCATAACAACCGACGTCAAATTTTAGAGTCTCTCCCCATTTTGTTGGAGATGCGTGCTCGTCAAGAAGAGGACAAATATCAACAAAGGTTATTTAGTCTCGAAGCAGATGGATTCTTTAGCGAAGAGCCGGCGTTAGTCGAAGTGGAAGATTTCGAATTTCGCCAAAAGCTTGAATTGGAAAAGGCGGCAGTCGGGTTGTACATATCGGGTCATCCCTTCGAAGCCTATGAGACAAGAGTGCGCAAATACGCTTTTTGTACCCCCTCTGAGCTAGTATACTGGTGTTCTAAAAAGTCACCTTTAATAGGTGGCATTGTTACCGAAGTAACTGAAAGATATACCAAAAAAGGCGACCTTATGGGAATCGTTGAGATAGAAGACTTGGAAGCTAAATTGGAAATCGTTTGTTTTCCCAGGATTTGGAGCAAGGTCAAAGCATTTTGTCAAATGGGCAATGTCATCCTAGTAACGGGTCGTTTGGAGGAAAGAGGAGGCTTGACCGTGATTGCTGAAGACATTGTTTCCTTGGAGATCGCCGAAAGTGAGAACCACCAGATCTTTAGGTTGCGTATTCCCTTTCATCTCTGCAACGAAACGGTTTTGAGGGATTTGCTCAGGACTTGCAAAAGCTATCCAGGAAAGGACCAGGTCCTCGTAGAAGTGTATAATGATAAATTTTCAGCATTCATTTTGTTAAACGGCACTTTGGTGAACACGAGCGATGATTTGATCGAGAAGATTGAGGATAGGATCGGAAGTTTTCTTGAAATCGCGGTTTAGGCTTGAGCCTCACTTTTGAGGCATAGCTTCGCCGTAGATTTTAGGTTTCACGGAGATCATGTGCTAAGTTTGATTTTTTTTGGAGTGATGGATATGAGAAGAGCTAAGATAGTATGTACGTTAGGTCCTGCCTGTAGCGATCGCATGATCCTTAAACTACTGGCTCAAGAAGGCATGGATGTTGCCAGATTAAATTTCAGCCATGGCACATATGAACAACACGGTAAAAACTTAAATTCTGTAAGGGATATAGAAAGCAAATTGGGACGACCCATAGCTACCATGTTAGATACCAAAGGTCCAGAGATAAGAACAGGTTCCCTCGCAGATCACGAACCAGTGATGCTTCATGAGGGCGAGGCTCTTATCTTAACCCCAGAACCCATTGAGGGTGATAAAACTAAGATTTCAATAAGCTACGAGGAGCTACACAAGGATGTTTGGCCAGGGGTAAACATATATGTTGACGATGGTGCTATAGCTCTCGTGGTTGAGGAAGTAAGAGGTCAGGATATAGTATGTAGAGTAGTTGTTGGGGGAGAATTGGGTGAGCATAAGGGAATTAACGTGCCCGATGTAAATCTTTCTGTTCCTCCCTTGACTCAGAAGGATATCGAGGACATCAAGTGGGGTCTCGATCATGAGATGGAATATGTTGCCGTTTCCTTCGTGCGCACCAAAGATGAGATCATCAGTGTAAGACGAATTATAGAGGAACTGAACGGCGATATTAAAATAATCGCCAAAATTGAAACTAAGCAAGCTGTGATAAATTTGGATGAAATCATTTCTATTGTAGACGGAATGATGGTGGCGAGGGGAGACTTAGGAGTGGAGATGCCAATCGAAGAGGTCCCCTTAGCACAAAAAAGAATGATAGATCTTTGCAGGTATCACGGGAAGCCAGTAATAGTAGCTACGCAGATGCTCGAATCGATGATTAGAAATCCAAGACCTACAAGGGCGGAGGCAAGCGATGTTGCCAATGCGGTTTTGGACGGTGCTGATGCCGTGATGTTGTCTGGTGAGACGGCAATAGGGAAATATCCCGTGCTGGCTGTTCGAACCATGAGAGCTATCGTGGAGCGCGTCGAACGAGAATTTCGTACCTGGCAGAGGCCTGCTACAATTCCCATTAAAGCAAAAGGTGTTCCAGATGCGGTGAGCCATGCGGCAGTTTCGATTGCAGAGGAGATGAATGCTGGAGCTATCCTTTCTCTTACTAGCAGCGGAAGTACGGCGAGAATGGTGAGCAAATACAGGCCTTTATCACCCATAATCGCGGCTACAACAAAGATCAAGACCTATCGAGAACTGGCCTTGGTTTGGGGCGTGACTCCGATGCTTCAGCCTGAGATCCCGGTAACTGACGAAGCGGTAGATAAGGCCTTGTCATCGGTCAGAGAAAAGGGTCTTCTACAAGAAGGCGAATTGGCAGTTATAACTGCAGGCGTGCCGATGGGAATTCCAGGTACAACTAATATGATAGAAGTTCATCCTGTTAGTATGATATTGGCTCGAGGGTTGTCCTTGATTAGAAAAGAAGCCTCGGGTGTTGTTTGTAAGGCCTTAGATTCCGATACGGCCATTGCTACCATGAAGGATGGTTATATATTGGTGGTACGACAGACCGATAAGTCTTACTTACCCGCGATGAGAAAGGCTCAAGCCATCATTGCAGAAGAAGGCGGTCTTACCAGTCATGCGGCCATAGTAGCCTTAGAATTAGGTATTCCCTGTATCGTAAGTGCCGAAGGAGCAACAAGCGTTTTGGAAAACGGCATGGTGGTAACCGTTGATGGTGCAAGGGGCGTTGTATACCAAGGAAACGTAAAGCTCCACTAAGGGCGGTTTTGTTATTTAAAGGAGAAGCAATGAAGTGAATGCGGAATTTGCCCATGACAAAAAAAGCGGTATAATTTCTCGCGATTGTGATTCTTGTCTTCGCGAACCTTTAGTCTCTTGTGATTGGCGACGGATAGACGAGGACATAATGAGGCTGTTTGGCAAAAGCACTGATGTTTCCTCTTTGTTGCGTAGTGCTGTGATAGTCCCATTGTTGCAGATATCGGACAAACTGGCTGTCTTGCTAGTTGAAAAGAGGAAGGACCTTCCCAAACACGGTGGACAGGTTGCCTTTCCGGGAGGAAGGAAAGAACCTTACGATGTTGGGCCAGTGGATACAGCGTTGAGGGAGTTTGCTGAGGAAACTGGATTGCCTTCCGATGTGGTTTGTGTAATGGGCATGTTGGAGCCTGAAGTGACTTATACCACCGGTTACGTTATTGTTCCCATAGTAGGCTTCATAAAAAATGCCGACATATTAAAACAAGTCAGAGTCGATACTAACGAGATAACAAGAATTATCCTTTTCTTTCTGGATGAAGCAAACAGGCAGGACTTCAAAGCAGAAACGCTTACATTAAGTAGCGGGATATCGTTGTTGTACCCGGAATACGAACTGAAAGGCGGGCTTAGGATATGGGGAGCAACGGCTCGCATTTTACTAAAGATACTTGCTTACGCGGAGGATTTTTTTCAAGGAGCACTAGGGAGTAAATGGCCTTGATAGGGGCACATGTGTCGATTCGCGGAGGGCTTCATCGGGCGATCGAAAGAGGAGAAAGCTTATCCTGCGAAGCAATACAGATATTTACTAAAAATCAGTTACAGTGGAAGTCGCCACCGCTTAAATTAGAGCATAGCATCGTGTTTTACAAAAAATGGCAAGAAAGCTACGTGAAAGATATAGTAGCGCATGCTTCCTATCTAATTAATCTAGCTTCGGAAGGCGACTTAAGATTTAAGAGTATATCGGCTGCAGTTGATGAGGTGTCAAGGTGTAGAGAATTGGGAATAGGTTGTCTCGTCTTGCATCCCGGCTCTCATGGTGGAGTTGGCCTTGAAAAGGGATTAATGCGCATGGCTGATGCATTGAAGGAAATACTGGCGAGAACAGATGATGCAAAAACTAAAATATTACTCGAAACTACAGCTGGTGAGGGATTCTCTTTAGGAGGGGATTTATCTCATTTTGGAGCTTTGCTCGAGCTGTTGGATGGCAATTCAAGGATTGGCGTTTGCCTTGATACTTGTCATTTGTTTGCGAGCGGATATGAGCTGGCACCTCGTGAAAGTTACGAGCGTTTTCTTTCAATAGTTGATAAATACGTAGGTATTGATAGGGTCGGATGTTGGCATCTAAACGATAGTCATTATGATAGGGGGAGCAAAAAAGACAGGCATGCCCACATAGGAGAGGGTCGTATCGGCATCGATGCCTTTGCCCACATACTTACGGATGAACGATGGAAGCATGTGCCGTGCATTTTAGAAACGCCTAAAGACGGACATGGCGACGAGGGCAATTTGTCCATATTAAGAAAACTCAGAGGTTATTGACAAGACCGAAGGGAGACAGAAATGGGGCGTAATCCCAAACTGAGGATACGATTAAGCAAGGTTCAAGACAATGCTTCAAAGGTTGTCGATCTATGTAAGGGCTCAAAAATAGAGGTAGGCGGGGTGGCAAAGGGGGTATGCGGAAACGTCAGCGTTGCAAGGGCGATGGTGGATGGTGGATGTTCCTTTTTGGCAGATAGTCGAATACAAAACATCATAAACCTCAAAAAAGAGAATCTTAATATCCCTTTTATGCTCCTTCGTTTACCTATGCCAAGCGAGATTGACGAAATCGTTTCTTTGGTCAACTTTAGTTTGGTTTCTATGACCGAAGTGGTCAAGTTGATTGACGAAGCCTGTCGGATCCAAAATTTCTACCATGACGTGATCGTCATGGTAGACGTAGGAGATTTACGTGAAGGCATATGGCCTTCTGAATCAGAGATTGAAAATATGGCAAAGACCTTAAAGGGGTGTCAAAGAGTTCGTTGCATGGGCGTAGGGACCAATGTTGGGTGCTTTGGCGGAGTTTTGCCGTCACCGGAAAATTTGGATAAATTGGTACAAGTTGGGCGCGAGCTCGAAGAACTTTTAGGTTACAAGTTGGAAATTTATTCAGGAGGGGGCACCTCATCGCTTGCGTTAGTTGAAAAGGGCATCATGCCTTTGGGGATTAATCAACTTAGGGTTGGAGAAGCAATTTTGCTTGGAAGCGATGTAACTGGAAGAAGATCGATTCCTTACTTACATCGAGATACCATGGTATTAGAGGCGGAGGTCATAGAACTTGGGCGAAAACCGAGCGTTCCCATTGGAGCGGTCGGGGCGGATGCTTTTGGCAACGTTCCCACATTTGTGGACAAGGGAGTGAGGCTTCGGGGTATTTTGGCCATTGGCAAGCAAGATGTCAGGCTCGAAGGAATATCGCCTCTGCAGGAAGGCGTTTATGTGCTTGGTGCATCAAGCGATCACATAATTTTAGATCTCGAAGAACTAGCTGGTGAAATCACGATAGGCAGCACCATAAGTTTTAAGGTCGATTATGGGGCAATGCTTGCTGCCACTACGTCACCTTATGTGAAAGTGGTGATAGAGGAGCGATGATTAAGTTCCTTTCAGTGCGCGATCTCTTGGATATACTGATCATAGCTTTTTTGATCTATAGGATACTGTTGCTATTGATGGATACAAGGGCAATGCAGCTGGTCAAGGGGCTGCTCCTTATAGGTTTGGTGAGCGTGTTAGCGCGAGCGCTTCGCTTTGAAGTTTTGTCGTGGATGTTGGGCAAGTTCCTGGGTGTTTTGTTCATAGCCATTCCAATAGTTTTTCAACCTGAATTGCGGCGTATGTTGGAAGAAATTGGCAAGGGAAGCATATGGCGGCGAACGATTTCTCGGGAGAAGGCTCAATCGTTGGCAGATGAGGTTTTAAGGGCGCTCATGTATCTTCAGTCACAAAAGATAGGGGCTCTGCTGGTCCTGCAAAGAAGCACGGGCCTCAAGGATATATGGCAATCAGCAGTAAAGCTTGACGCCGAGATTTCCCAAGAAGCCCTGGTATCCATATTTTGGCCGGGAAACCCGTTGCATGATGGAGCAGCTATTTTGGACAAGGAACGCATTATAGCTGCATCGTGTTTTTTGCCCTTGAGCGATAACCCGGACATCTCTAGGTGGCTTGGCACGAGACATAGAGCTGCACTTGGCATAACAGAAGTTTCAGACGCCATATCTTTAGTCGTTTCGGAGGAGAGGGGAGAGGTCTCCTTCGCCATTCGCGGACATTTGTCCAGGGGGCTTAAGGAAACTCAACTGCGTCAGCTGCTTTCACATTACTTTCTTTCCGAAGATAAACCGAAGACATTGTGGGAGAGGATTAGGATGGCCCTTATTTCATTTCGCTCTGGGGGTGTAGACGATGATGAAACGATTCGATGAGCTATTTTCCTCCAGAGCGTTTTTGAAGGTTGTTTCCCTCGTTTTGGCGTTTTTGCTATGGTTTTACGTTACAGGAGGAAGCGATACGGATATAGTTAGGTCTTACAGATTGGCATTACAGCTTCGCAATGTTCCGAGCGGGGTGGTAATCCAGCGCGTTCCAAAGGATATAGAAGTTCAAGTGGCGGCAAATAGATTTTTGGCTTCGAATATAATCCCTGAAAAAGATATCGTCTGTTACGTAGATCTTCACGGGTTAGAGCCAGGGCGTCATACGCTTCCTGTCAAAGTTTCCTTGTCTGCGGGCTTGAAGTTGATATCGCTAAATCCCTCAATGGTCGAGCTACGATTGGACAGGACCGTGGAAAAATCCATCTCAGTAGTGCCAGAGTTGCCTCAAATAATGGACGGTTATGTGGTCCGAAGTATCGCCCTTTTCCCTTCCGAAGTGATAGTGCGTGGGTCCGAAAGTGATATAGAAAAGATAACTAAAGCTGTTGTAACACCTACACTCGCCGATTTGCTTTCAAAGGAAAAAAGAAGTTTTGACGTCATACTGGAGCCTCGGGGACACGATTGGTCCAGTGTTACTGTGTTACCTGACAAGATCAATTTGGAAGCAGAAGTTGATATTGTTAAAATAAAAAAGGAAATTCCTGTTATTGTACCCATCGAAGGCGAGCCCCATCCCGATTATCTTGTGACCTCTATAGTCACTACTCCTGGCACAGTGATACTAGAAGGCCCAAAATTAACACTTGATGAAATTAAAGCCATTACCACAAAACCCTTGGATATCAAAGGAATAACCAATAACATAGAAGTACAACTTCCCATTTCGGTTCCTAAGAACGTTACTTTGTTGGGAGAGACCAATGTGACGGTTAGGGTTAGCTTAAAGCAAAAAATTGCTACCATGAAGTACGAAAATTTAAGGATAGAAGTAAGGGGCAGAGGTATTTACAAAGAATGGGAAATATCACCCAGCCAGGCCAACGTCGTTATCACAGGTCCTCCTTCGCTCATTGCCTCGCTTGAAGGAAAGGATCCCGCGGTCGCTGTTTATGTCGATATCACAAACATAGTTTCTAGGAGGTTGTCCATACCTGTTAATGTGGAAATTAAGGTTAAAGGCATTGAAGTGATGTCTATAGATCCCGAAAGAGTTACTTTTACTGTTGTAGAATAAATAATAAACATAGTAAAATAGCGAAATTTAACAAAATAGGAGTGAACTTCCGATGGACAGAAAGATTCGCTGTTTATTTGGAACAGATGGAGTGAGAGATGTAGCCAATAAGGGAGTCATGATTCCAGAGATGGTTTTGCGTTTGGCGAGAGCATATGCTCTTTTCTTGGCAGAACGAGGAATGCCGAGACCTAAAATTGCGATAGGGATGGACACGAGGCTTTCTTGCCAAATGTTACAATCCGCTCTTGAGGCAGGTTTCATGTCTGCCGGAACTGATGTCTTGATTTTAGGAGTTATTCCCACTGCGGGAGTTAGCTTTGCGGTACGACATTATAACACGGCAGGGGGTGCAGTAATAAGCGCGTCTCATAATCCAGCCGAGTATAACGGAATTAAATTTTTTGATCGCAATGGAGTTAAGTTGAGCGATGACGATGAAGCATCCATTGAAGAGTATCTGGGAGACTCCATGTTGGATGAATGGAGACCCACCGGTGCATCTATAGGGCATGTCGTTGAAGTAAGTGACGCGGTGGATAGTTATGCAAAGCACATGCTTACCAAAGCTAGTTCATTGTCTTTATCTCGATATAAAGTGGTTGTTGATTGTGCTAATGGCGCTGTAATTGAGCCGGCACGTTTGGTTTTTTCGGCCCTAAAACCTAAGGAACTATTTTTTTTGGGAGATGAACCAAATGGTCTAAACATCAACGAAGGCGTCGGAGTAATGTGCATCGATACGGCAAGGGAAGCTGTCTTGAGGCAGGAGGCAGATTTCGGCGTTGTCTTTGACGGAGATGGCGATAGAGTTTTGTTCGTAGATGGCAAAGGTCGCGTTATAGATGGAGATATGATAATTTGGGTTTTGGCGAGATGGCTTCGCAAAAGGGGAGCCCTGGGAGATGGGGTCGTCGTAACTGTCATGAGCAACATGGCTTTGGAAGAGCATCTAAAAGAGGAGGGCATAGCCGTTCATCGTTGCTCCGTGGGTGATCGCTATGTTTACGAAACGATGCAAAAAACGAATTCCTTGCTTGGAGGAGAGCAATCGGGTCACATAATAATCAAAAATCACGTACAGACGGGCGATGGCCTGTGTACCGCGTTGATGTTTCTCATGGCTTGCGATGAACTCGGGTTAAAAATGGACGAACTCTTCGATGAATTTTCTCCCTATCCTCAATTTTTACAAAACGTTAAAGTCCGTAACAAGGAAAAAATCCTATCACATCCTGGCTTTTTAAAATGTCTTAAAAAGTGCGAGGAAAGGATAAGAGAAAATGGGCGCATCTTTGTCAGACCCTCGGGGACGGAGCCATTGGTGAGAATTTTACTTGAGGCTAAAGATATGGATTTGAAATCGATAGCTCGAGAATTGGCTTTGCAAATTCAGATAATAGATGAAGAGCTCAAAAATACAATTACATGAGGGAGGCATCTTTTCATGTCCGAGGTTCGTAAATGTCTATTTCCTGTAGCCGGCCTTGGAACTCGCTTTTTGCCAGTTACTAAGGAGATACCAAAAGAAATGCTGCCGCTAATTGATAAACCTGTGATTCATTACGGGGTCGAAGAAGCTGTAGCCTCCGGATGCAGGCAAATAATATTCATAACAGGAAGAGGCAAAAGGGCCCTGGAAGATTATTTCGATAGGTCGTACGAGTTAGAGCAGTTCTTGAAGGAGCGCAACAAGGAAGATCTCTACAATTTAATTTTGTCAATAAGTTCTTTGGCTGACTTTGCTTATGTTAGACAACCGGAACCCCTGGGATTGGGACATGCCATACTTTGCGCGGAACCTTTTTGCAGCGAGCCCTTCGCCGTTATATTGACTGACGATGTTATTATATCCTCAAAACCCGTCCTAAGGCAGCTCCTAGATGTCCGCGAGAAACTGGGGGGCTCAGTGATAGCTTTGGAAAGGGTTCCCCATGAAGAAACTGAAAGATATGGCATTGTCGATGCTCGTTTGTATTCGGACAATGTGTATCAAATTAACGATTTAGTAGAAAAGCCAAGCAAAGATAAGGCACCTAGCGATTTGGCCATTATTGGAAGATACATCCTGTCTCCCACCATCTTTGCTCATATTAGAAACATCGATAGAGGAGAGGGAGGGGAATATCAACTTACAGATGCATTAAGAAGTTTAGCGAGAGAAGAACCACTGTGGGGAGTAGTGTATGACGGAGATCGCCTGGATTGCGGTACTAAAATGGGATGGTTTAAATCGATTATAAAGAGGGGGCTTCAAGACCCGGAATTGAAAGAAGTGGTTCTTGAAGTTTTGCGGGAAGAAGAATATAAAGAATAAATGAGTTTTTTGTAGCCTAGTTTACGGCTTCTTAATATAATATTTTTAAAAGTGTAAGATATTAAAGCAATTTTCCTATCATCTTCCTTGGTGATTGTTGCGAAAACGGCTGGTCATTAAAACATAAATGTACATGGCGACAGGTATCAAAGGAGCTATGGCTATGTAAAAGGGGGCGAAGACCAGCAGGACCAAAAAACTTAAAACCATCATTAAGAAGAATAGAACCCAAAAGATGCTTCTTAAGAATTTTGCTTCTTTCTTCTGCGCAAATATGGCGATGACCGACGAAGCGAGTGTTAGTATTATAATAATGTAACAAAAAAGCTTTACATTACTTTTTATCGCACTCATGGCATAATCCATAGAGGTAAACCTGCATGCTCCGCGCTCTGTATTTACTCAGGCGTTTTAATGTGTCTCTTTCTTCTTGCGACATATCAATGTCTTCAAGCAATCCGCACCTTTGGCAAAAAAAGTGGGCATGTGTCTCCGGAGTGGGATCAAAGTGGGTTTTTTTATCGTCTATCGTGAGTATCTGTAAGAAGCCCATCTCTGCTAGCAATTGCACTGTGCTATAAATAGTAGCAAAAGATATGGCGGGGTGACTTTTTTGTAGCTCGCTATAAAGTTGTTCTGCCGTAGGGTGATCCTTTCGCCCACACAACTTTTCTATAATAGCCTTTCGTTGGCCAGTCAATTTATATCCCCTTGATTTAAGTTTTTCTAAGACTTCATCAATACTCCACATTTTCCATACCCCCCCAGCTTGTTACTTAATTTATAACTATTTAAAGGTAATTTTGCAAGAGAAATATTTCCCTTCGGTCGAACAGAAAAATGAGATCGCATTCTTGGATTTGATCTGGACAAGATGTCAATATTTCATGTATAATTCAACTTGCCTTACGATGGGGTGTAGCCAAGCTGGCAAGGCAGCGGACTTTGGATCCGCGATTCGCAGGTTCGAATCCTGCCACCCCAGCCATATATGTGGTATATAAATGGGGGGAGGAATGGCTCCCCCCACTTTATTGCATTGGGAGGATTAAAAAATGAAATCTGAATGGGGAGCATTGATTCTTGCCGCTGGTAAGGGCACGAGGATGAAAAGCGCTACTGCAAAGGTGATGCAACCCATTTTATGCGAGCCGATGCTTTTTTATCCTTTGAGGACTTTAAGTGAGTGTGAAGGTGTTTCTATAGGGGTGGTGGTGGGTTACGGCAAGCAGGAAGTTAGCGATTATTTGACGAAGGAATGGCCCCAAGTTGCGATAATTGAGCAAAAGGAACAAAAGGGCACGGGAGATGCAGTTAAAGCGGGTTTTCACTTTTGGAAAGACTACAAATATATGTTAGTCCTTCCTGGAGATGTCCCTCTCATTACGAGCGAGTCGATCAAGCAACTAATGAGAATCCATCTTTTGTCCGATTCATCATTGAGTTTCATTAGTTTTAAAGTTGCAGATCCTGCCGGATATGGCAGAGTCATCAGGTCCGATTGCGGGATTCGAATAGTCGAAGAAAAGGACGCGACCGAGGATCAATTGGCAATCAACGAGGTGAACAGCGGAATTTATGCCTTTTCGACAGCTGCCTTAGAAAGATATATTAATGAGCTAAGATGTAAAAATGTACAGGGAGAGTATTACCTTACGGATTTAGTTGAACTTTTTCAGCAGGACAAAGAGCGAGTTGAGGTTTTATCCATGGACGGTGAAGATGAATTTTTAGGGGTCAATGACCCTTTGCAATTGGCCTACGCGACCAACCTGTTGAGAGACTTGCTCGTAAAACGCTGGATGGAAAAGGGAGTCAAATGTGCCGATCCTGAGACGGTGCGGATAGGTCCCCGGGTAGACTTCGAAGGTGAAGCCTATCTTGCTCCTTATGTGCAAATCTTTGGCGAGACTAGCGTTGGTGATCGCTGCAGTATTGGCAGTTTTTCTATATTAAAAGATAGCAAGCTCGAAAGCGGCGTTTCTGTTCATCCCCATGTCGTTATTGAAAGTTCTGTAGTTCGACAGAACGCCATCGTAGGGCCTTTCGCGTATTTGCGGGATGAGACGGAAATCGGCCCTAAGTCCTTTGCTGGAAAGTTCGTTGAAATTAAACACTCCAAAATTGGAAGCGGAAGTAAGGTTCCCCATTTATCCTACATAGGCGATGCCACGATTGGCGAGGACACCAACATAGGCGCTGGTACTATTACTTGTAATTACGATGGAAAGAGAAAGCATCCAACGAAAATAGGCAACCGCTGTTTCATTGGAAGCGATACAATGTTAGTAGCACCTGTCGAGCTCGATGACGATGCCACGACAGGGGCAGGTTCTGTAATTACTCAAAACGTTCCAATGGGAGCGCTTGCTTTGGCCAGGGCGCGGCAGCGAAACATTTTAGGATGGAAAAAGAGAAGGGAAAATATCAACAACAACGATAATGGGGGTCGGTCTTGATGATTGTTGAAGATAGAGAACTGAAAATTTTTTCAGGGCAGTCTCACCCGGAATTTGCGCAGAAAGTGTGCGAAAGCCTTTACATACCATTGGCAGCATCGAAGATCTATAGATTTTCCGATGGTGAAATAGGGATTTCTATAGAAGAAAGTGTTCGAGGTGCCGACGTATATGTTATACAATCGACATGTTATCCGGCTAATGAAAACCTCGTGGAGCTTTTAATATTTTTGGACGCCCTTAGGAGGGCTTCTGCTTATCAGATCAACGTAGTGATACCATATTTTGGATACGCCAGACAAGACAGGAAGACACGGGGTAGGGAACCCATAACGGCAAAGCTGGTAGCGAATTTGCTTGAAAAAGCTGGGGCTGACAGAGTTGTGTCAGCGGATCTTCACGCCGGGCAAATTCAAGGGTTTTTCGATATCCCTGTGGATCATCTCACGGCAGTTCCCTTGCTCGCCTCTTACTTTCAGGAAAAATTAAAGGACGAGATAGAAGCCAACAACTTAGTAGTCGTCTCACCGGATATAGGTGGAGTGGTGAGGGCGAGGAGGTTTGCCGAACCAATGCACACGGAATTAGCCATTGTAGATAAAAGAAGATCTTATGATATTGCAAATCATTGTGATGTCATGGAAATAATAGGACACGTCGAGGGGAAAGTAGTGATACTTATAGATGACATAATAGATACAGCCGGTACAGTTGTCAAAGCCGCTGAGGCGTTGTTTGAAAGGGGAGCGAAAAAGATTTATGCAGCCGCGACGCACGCAGTTTTATCTGGTCCGGCTATCGAAAGGTTAAAAAACTCTCCCATAGAAGAAGTGGTCTTGACCGACACTATCCCATTGCCCGAAGAGAAAATGTTGGATAAAATCACCTTGTTATCCATAGCTCCTCTCTTTGCTGAGGCCATAAGCAGAATTCATTCTAACGACTCTGTTAGCATATTGTTCCGATGAATAACTATCTACATTAATGAATGTAGAATTTGAGTTTCAATTACTATTATGATTTTGAGATGGTCCTTATTTTTATTGATTAAGATCGCTGTGCCGATGGCATATCAATTGGGTCATAATTTTAATGTTTAGGGGGAATTTGATATGGCAGCTAGAAGCATTGAAATCAAATTAGAGCTTAGGAAAGAGACGGGGAAAAATAAGGCAAAGAAGTTGCGTAAAGAAGGATATTTACCGGCTATTTTTTACGGGCCGGGTTATAAGGAATCTATTCCCGTCATGGTTCGTATCGACGATGTATTGCCCTATTTACAATCCTCGCATTGGGGAACTTACGCCTTTAATGTTACCCTGCCTGATGGCAGGACGGAAACGGCCTTGATAAGAGATCTCCAAGTAGATCCCTT
>JAAYTM010000042.1 GCA_012518015.1 Synergistaceae bacterium | reverse complement strand
TGCAATTCCTCGCAAACTATGATCCATATAATTCGTTCCAGGTCAAGTGGTTAAACAAAGATTAATCTTTATTTCAGGATAACAGACATCTCACTGCGTAATTTCTCGTCGATAAATGTCCTTAGGGCAATTCGACCCAACACCCAGCCACCTTTAAGCAGGGCAGCGGTGGCTCACGTTGCCAATATCGGACGATCCCTCAGGATCTGAACACCTTTCAAGTTGTATCCCAAGGTCTCGATATATATTCTCTACATTGATGAATGCGGGGACCAAGGTAATATATAAAACGATGTAAGAGATCGTTATTCCAATGGTAAACCATAGCTGTGATATCCCCCTTATGTAATACCAGCCTGTGTAACCTACAACCGATGCGGCACCTACTATCGTCGTTAATAACGTAAAAAATAACGTTATACCGCCCATTCTTAGCATAGCTGGGAAATGCTACTCCGCCTTTCCCAGCTATGCTGTACAAGTGTCACGTTACTAACCTGGCAGAATACTTTTGCTCTTACAACACCCCGATCACAGTACCTTCTCGGCGGGAATCAGCTCCGCCGTAAATTTTGCCACTTTCTAGGTCTATGACGATGCTCTGAACGCTACCTTGAACGGTGGGCTCCTCCTTGAATTTATGCCCGCGGGCCTCTAGCTCAATTCGTACTGATTTGGGTATTCCCCTCTCCCAGCTTACCTCGGGATATTTTGAGCTCATGAAACGCGGGGCATCGATGGCCCTTTGTATGCTCATACCGTGATCCAGCAGGTTTGTGATCACTTCCAGCACCGTTACGATGATGGTTGATCCGCCCGGCGAACCTACGCTAAAGGCTGGTTTTCCACCTTTAAACACTATCGTCGGAGTCATGCTGCTTCGCGGACGTTTGTGAGGCTCTACTTGGTTGATACCGCCTGGGGTAAAATCGAAATCGGTCATTTCGTTGTTGAGCATGAAGCCATATCCGGGCACCATCATTCCGCTGCCGAAAGCTTCTTCTATTGTAGTAGTGTAAGATACCATGTTGCCCCATTTATCCAACACAGTAAAATGGGTTGTCTCCCCCCTTTCGTCCAAGGCAGAAACAGTTTGAAAGGCTTTAGCCTGTTTACGATCCTCATACTTCCAGGGATCCCCAGGTTGAACGTCTTTATTTGCAGCTTTCATGTCTATCAAGGCACGGCGTTCTTCAATATATTTGGGATTTAAATACCCTTTATACGGGATATCCACGAAGTCACTGTCCGCCAAATATTCGCCACGATCCGCATAGGCCAAATGCATGGTCTCTATCATGAGATGCATGGTATCAGCTCTGTATGGACCCATTGACTTTAAATCGAAGCCTTCCAATATTTTGAGCATCTGCAGGAGCGTAAGCCCTCCAGAGCTGGGTGGGCACATGGTCACGATCTCATAACCGCGATAAGTGCCTCGCACGGGCTCCCGCAAAGCTACCTCGTAGCCAGCCAGATCTTCCATCGTCATTCGCCCATGACGTGACCGCACTGTTTCGACGACTGCTTTCCCGATTTCACCGGCATGCTCTGCTATCTTTTTTTCATCGAATTTTGCCTTGATCGCCCCTTTAATTTCGTCTGTATCTTTGAGGCCCTTTAACGCCAATAGATCACCAGATCCGTCCGGGATCTTGCCGTAGAAAACCGCCGGACCGTAATCCCTTATGAGCTTAAATGTCTTCGCCAGGTCAGGCTGGAGTAAAAAAGTCCCCTCAGGCAAAGGTTCTCCCTTGGGCGCGAACACTTTTTTGGCTGCATCGTTAAACTTTTTCATTTCCTCTTTTATGCTTTCTGCCAAAGGACGATTGATCTTGTGACCATTTTCAGCTAGCTCGATTGCAGGTTCGATCAGATCTGCCCAAGGCAACGTGCCGTAAAGTTCGTACGCTTTATAAAGGCCCATCAAAGTGCCCGGCACACCCACGGAATTACCGGAACGTACGGCATCCGCAAATTCCATGGGGGTGCCATCTTCTTTTAGGAACATATCTGGCGTTGCAGCGGAAGGCGCCTTTTCCCTTGAGTCGATGATGAGGACTTTATTCTCATCGGCAAGGTAGATCATCATAAAACCTCCGCCCCCAATGCCGCTCATCATAGGTTCCACTACGTTTAGGGCAAATTGAACCGCTATAGCAGCATCCACGGCATTGCCGCCCTTTGCCAATATTTGAGCTCCCACTTGAGAAGACAGGGGATGGGCCGTTGAGACCATCGCGCTATAGGGTGATGGCGCTCCTACCGGAACCCCCGGCGATGCTGCCAAAGCAAAGGTAGAAATAGACATGCAAAACAACAACACTAAACATACCCCAAACCCAATTTTCCAACTCTTCATTTTCCTCTCCTCCTTTGCCTTACATCTCTTTCAAAGCCCAAGTTCGTCAAGTTTTTGTCGTGTAGGTATCCCTTGCGAATCCCACCCCTTGGCCTCGTAAATGAGGTCGAGCAACCTATCCTGGTTTACAACACACCCCTTGGCAGGACCGTCCGGTGCAGGCTCTTTGCTGAATCGTTCAGGTAAATAATCGTCTTTTCTGGTGAAGCCCTCTCTCACATTAAATAACCGTTCCTGGTTAAGGACTCGTTCGCTGATCTTAAAAAGATCTTTATATGAGCATTCCATTCCCGTAGCACTGCTAAAAAGCTCTGCCCAAGTCTTTGCTTTTATAGCAAGAGTTATGCTCGTAAACAAACATACACCCAGCAAGTTGGTCGCCATGAAATATTCTTCTAAAGGCTTGACCCATGCCTTATTCTCCTCGCTAAGGGGATCAACGTGCTCAAATACACCCACCTCTTCTTCCAAATAGCCAAAGGCATCGATTATTGCGCCGTAGGGCCTTAAGTGATCCGCTCCACGGGGCGAAATCATGTGCGATAAGGCTTCGCCCTTGCTGGCCCTGACTCCGTCAGCAGCCATTTCAAGGCCCTTCACGTGCATGACGTATTTCTCTGCATCCCCTCCGATTTCTTTCGCTGCTCGGAGAGACCC
>JAAYTM010000041.1 GCA_012518015.1 Synergistaceae bacterium | reverse complement strand
CCCCGACCTTTGGGTTATAATACCCATGCACAAAAATCCACTCGTCAGAGAAACTTGGCAAGAACATTTGAGCTACCATCCCAGGGTCATTTTGTGCGATGCCTTAGAGTATGATGATTTCGTCTGGGTTATGGATAAAAGTACCCTGATATTGACCGATAGCGGCGGTATTCAAGAAGAGGCTACCACTTTAAAAAAACCGGTTTTAATTTTAAGAGATGTCACCGAAAGGCCAGAGGCCATAAGTGCAGGAACTGCCTTGCTCGCCGGAAGACAACCGTCAAACATCGTCGAGCTTGCACTTAAGATCCTGCAGGATGACGAATTCAAAACAGAGCTTTTGTCCAAGGCAGCTTTTCCCTTCGGCGAGGGAAAAGCTGCTGATATCATCGTCGATATATTAAGTGAACATATAAAGGCAAACAAGCCTTGTTCTAGGGAGTGAGAGAAGATGAAAGCAGGCTTAGAGTCTGGTCTTATAACGATAAAAGGGGGAAGACCTTTAAAGGGAGAGGTGATAGCTCAGGGGTCAAAAAATGCTACACTGCCCATTATGGCTGCTTCTCTTCTTTTGTACAACGGAAAGATTAGCCTCCGTAACGTACCAAAACTGTTAGATGTACATACCATGAGTGAGCTTCTCATGTGTTTAGGTGCCAAAGTCGATCGTGATGATCACACCATGACCATTGAGATACAAGACGAGCTTGCTTGGGAGATGCCTCCTTCGCTCGTAAGAAAGATGAGAGCCTCCTCCTTGGTATTGGGCCCGCTTCTTGCCCGTTGCGGCAAAGTAATATTGCCGCTTCCAGGGGGCTGTGCCATTGGCAGCAGGCCCATGGATCTTCACTTTAAAGGTCTTTCCAAGATGGGAGCTCAAATAACACTGGACAAAGGTGCTGTAATAGCGAAGGCAAACAAACTTGTGGGAACTAGAATTTATCTGGACTTCCCATCTGTAGGAGCGACCGAAAACCTACTCATGGCGGCCGCATTAGCCGATGGTGAAACTCTGATTGAAAATGCTGCCAGGGAACCAGAAATAGACAACTTAGTCAGAGCTCTTAGAAAAATGGGAGCTGTTATAGAGGGAGAAGGAACAGGTATATTGCGCATCAAAGGCAAAAAAGAATTGAATCCTGCCTCTATAACCATAATACCAGATCGCATCGAGGCTGCCACATATCTTTTGGCTGGCGTGATAACGCATGGTGATGTTGCAATCAGGGGAGTAATACCTGAACACCTAAACGCACTGCTAGCTAAGCTAGACGAGGCTGGCATTGAAGTAATAAATAACGGAAATGTCCTGCGCGTGCTTAACCCTGGACGACCTAATGGCATAACCCTTAAGACCATGCCTTATCCCGGTTTTTCCACGGATTTACAGCCGCAGATGATGGCGCTTCTTTCCCTTGCAGATGGGACAAGCATAATACATGAAACCATATTTGAAGCTCGCTTCCTGCACGCAAGTGAGCTTCAAAAGATGGGCGCTCAAATTGAACTTCAGGGCAATACCGCGATAGTCCATGGTCAAGAAAATTTGATCGGGGCCGAGGTCTACGCTACAGACTTACGAGGAGGCGCTGCCCTTGTTTTGGCAGGCTTAGCGGCGGAGGGCGAAACTATTATTTACAATGTCGAACATCTCAAAAGAGGTTACGAAAATATGGTCGAGAAATTAACCCTTATAGGCGCACAGATTGACGAAAGAGCAGCAGAAGTCACGAAGGAAGATATATAATTAAAGACCAACGGCGGGAGATGTAAACATGTGGATAGATACTTTCATTCGTAAGTCAATAATGAACGTTGAGCCTTATAAACCGGGAAAATCAATAGGTGAGCTAAAGAGAGAATTGGGTTTGACTCATGTAGTTAGACTCTGTTCCAATGAAAACCCTTGGCCTCTTCCCAGTAGCGTCATTGAAGCCATAGAAGAAGCATCCTGTGAGGTTAACCGCTATCCCGATGCCGAAGCTTACTCGCTAAGAAAGGCTATCGCGAAGAAATTAGGAGTTTCTATACAAGAGGTGATTGTTGGAACTGGCACCGAAGGAGTAACTTTTGCGCTTTTTCAGGCGTTGCTCGAAGAAGACGACGAGGTCGTGATCGCAAAGCCAAGTTACACGCTTTATAAACTAGCCGCATTAGCTCGTGGAAGTACTTGCATAGAAGTTCCCGTGGATCAAGACTTGAGGATAAGCGTAACTGACCTAATGGATGCCTGTACCAGCAAAACTAAACTGCTAATTTTATGCGACCCAAACAATCCAACGGGACTTTTCCTACCACGCTACGATCTCATGACACTTTCGGCTTTCTTAAATAAACATAACATTTTATTAGTCGTCGATGAAGCCTATGCAGAATTTGTGACTGATCCTGAATATCTTTGTGGAATAGAACTGTTTCATCAGATTGGCAATGTTTTGATATTGCGGACATTCTCTAAGATATATGGACTAGCTGGTTTAAGAGTAGGGTATGGTATCGTTCCAAAGCCCATTACAGAGGCATACGCCAAGGTGAGAAGAGTATTCGATGTTAACTCAATAGCACAAGCAGCGGCTATTGCCGCTTTAAAAGAAGATGACTATATCGAGGAAATCAGAGACAAAACATTACTCGAGAAGGAAAAGGTTACTAGAGCTCTTATTAATATGGGGGCAAAGGTAAGGGAAACTGTTACCAACTTTATTTTAATAAAGGTGGATGATGAACGTAAGATGTATGAGGCGTTACTGAGAGAAGGAATAATAGTGCGCCCCGCAAGCGACTTAGGCTTAGATGGTTACCTGAGAGTATCCATCGGGTTGCCCGAAGAAAACGAGCAGTTCGTAGGTATTTTTAGAAAGTTGATGATGCGACTTGACAACTGACTTTAAGGTCATTGCCTTCGTAGGTCCCGCAGGCACTGGCAAAAGCCAGAGGACACACTTTATAGCAAGGCAATTTGGGGCAAATTACATCATAGACGATGGTCTTTTAATCAAAGATGGGAAGATCGTTTGCGGAAAGAGCGCTAAGACCGAACAAAATCAGGTAAGGGCCATCAGAAGGGCCCTTTTTGAGTTTCCAGATCACAGAATCCAAGTTAAAAAAGTTCTTGAAAAAGCGGCACCTTGCACGATCTTGGTGGTTGCAACCTCTACGGATATGGCCCTTAAAATATGCAAGCGACTATCGCTTCCGGAGCCTGAACGATATATTTATATAGAAGAAGTTGCCACGCGAGAAGAAATAGAACAAGCTCTGAGGGAACGTCACGTTAAAAAACAACATGTCATACCAGTGGCTTACGTGCAAGTTAGGCGCAATTTCGCCGGCAAAGTTGTAGGTCGCCTTAAAACGTTTTGGTCTGCTTATGTGCGGGGTGGAGCAGATGAAGCAGAAAAGACGATTGTAAGGCCACCATTTAGCTATTACGGCGAAGTTGAGATAGGCCCTTATGCCATCGAGCAAATCGCCAGGCACGTAGCTTCTCTGGACTCTCAGGTGGTTGAAGTCAAAAGCGTCAGGGTAAAGACCGAAGATGAGGGGATGGTCTCGATTAGCGTCTCGCTGACCGTGAGAACAGGTAGATATACCTTTCTAGAAGTAGGTGCTAAGGTTCAACGAAGGATTTTTATCGTCTTGCCTCTTT
Source organism: Synergistaceae bacterium (assembly GCA_012518015.1). Classification (GTDB taxonomy): domain Bacteria; phylum Synergistota; class Synergistia; order Synergistales; family Acetomicrobiaceae; genus Acetomicrobium. The sequence goes on along the minus strand of JAAYTM010000041.1, from coordinate 8,958 downwards.
TGACCGGCTTGGACATGGGCGAAATAAACGTGCTGATCGAGGGATGGAGGGAAAATGATGGCTAAAATACTTCATTTTTTAACTGAAAATGAGATAGCTAAAAAAATAGATGAGACGTGGGAGACGCTAGAAGAAAAGGTTAAAGGGTGCGAGAAATGTCCCCTTTGCAAAAGCAGGACGCAAAGTGTCTTCGGAGAAGGTGCAAAAAAGACCGAACTTATGTTCGTTGGAGAGGGTCCTGGTGCCGATGAAGACATGCAAGGGCTACCTTTTGTAGGACGCGCAGGTCAATTGTTAAGCCAAATCCTAACCGCTGCGGGCATTGAAAGAGAAGAGGTATACATAACAAACGTAATAAAGTGTAGGCCACCCCAGAATAGAGTTCCTTCGGTGGAGGAATGCTCTGCCTGCAACGATTATTTGTTTGCTCAAATTTCACTTGTCCAACCCAAAATTTTGGTCACCTTGGGAAATACGCCAACCAAGTGGTTGCTCAAAACTACCCACGAAGGGATCACACAGCTAAGGGGTAAGTGGTTTGATTGGTATGGAATTAAACTTATGCCCATGTTTCACCCAAGTTACTTGCTCAGAAACCAATCGCGAAAGGTCGGAAGCCCCAGACATTTGACCTGGCAGGACATACAGGAGGTAAAGGCTCAGTGGGACAAAGTAAGGAGAATAAGGGAGAAGTAGTGCCCGCTCACGTTGCCATCATCATGGATGGCAACGGAAGATGGGCGAGACAAAAACGACTGCCCAGGATAATCGGGCATTACGCAGGCGTTAAAGCTGTGGAAAAGACCGTAATTGCGGCGCTCGAGTTGGGCGTAAAACACATCTCACTTTTTGCCTTTTCCACCGAAAACTGGAAACGTCCGAAAGGCGAGATTTATGGGCTATTTGGTCTATTTCGATATTTCATAAGGTGTAAAATTAAAAAACTTAAAGAGGAAAATATACGTCTGCGCTTTTCAGGACGCATAGACTTTTTGCCGGACGACTTAAAAGATCTAGTTAAATGGGCAGAAGGCGAAACAAAGGAAGGAAATAGACTGGATCTTGTAGTATGTCTAAATTATGGAGGTAGGCAAGAAATAATAGATGCCGTTAACAGAATTTTGGAGGCAAGTCCAAAGGATAACGACAAAGCAAAGGGGATAAATGAGGAGGATTTTAGAGGCTATCTTTATCTTCCTGATTTACCTGATCCAGACTTAATCATCAGGACCAGTGGAGAAAAGAGGCTAAGCAACTTTTGGCTTTGGCAATCCTCTTACAGTGAGCTATACTTCACCGATGTCCTTTGGCCTGATTTTAATGAAGAGGAGTTACGCAAAGCCATCGAGGAATATCAGAGTAGAGAAAGACGATACGGAGGGATTTGACCTTCATGAGCGAACTGCAAATTCGCACAATTAGTGGCGCCATCATAGTAATTTGCATACTTGGCGGAGTTTACATGGGTGATCGTCTCTGGTTTATTTTATCTTCAATCATAGCTCTGGCATCCCTGTGGGAATACTACAACCTCTTTTCCCGTTTTAGCCACGTATCAAAGGGTGTCGGTCTGATAGTGGGCGCAGTGATAATCTACCTGGCTTTCAGGGGACAATCCTTTTTGACCATAACCGTCTTGTTAGTTTTACAATCTTATGTTACTTTAGCTATTGAAATATTCAGGAGAACATCACATGGTAAGAGTTCCGCTTTGTTAAACATGAGCGGTATATCAAGCGGGCTCATATTTATAGTATTCCCATGGTCGTTTTTGGTAATACTGAGACAAAGACCCTTCGGCGGAAAGTTGTTACTTTCCCTATTCCTTTGTACTTGGAGTTGTGACGTGCTTGCCTATTTGATCGGAAGGAAGTTCGGCAAAACCCCCTTCGCGCGCAATATCAGCCCCAAAAAGACTTTGGAGGGTTTTGCAGGCGGCCTTGTGGGAAGTCTCTTTTGTGCCGTGATTCTTTCGTTTTGCCTAAAAATACCGCCACTTCCATGGATATTGATGGGTGCTTTGGTCGGAGTTGGCGGCCAAATAGGTGATTTATACGAGTCTTTATTTAAAAGGGAAGTGGGCGTAAAAAACAGTGGCACTCTAATCCCTGGACATGGAGGATTCTTGGATAGGTTCGACAGCATACTCATTAACTCTACGCTGATATTTTTGGTTTTTGAGGTGATATTGAGTTGAACAAAAAGAGATTAGCCATCATTGGAGCCACTGGATCTATTGGAAGAGCTGCCCTTGACATATGCAGGACGTTTCCGGAGATTTTCAAGGTCATGGCGTTGGCAGTCAAATCAAACTTAAAGGGACTAAAAAAACTAGAAGAGGAATTTCATCCGGAATTGTTGGTCGTTTTCGACAAATCCGCTGCATCAAGCTACATCCCCTTTTACGAGGACGTAAAGGTTTTAGCAGGGCAAGAAGGATTAATGCAGCTGGTTCAAGAAGAACTTGACCATATTGCATTTGCATCTTCCGGAACCGAAGCTATATTTGCCTTGGCAGCGGCGCTTAAAAAAGGAATCGAGGTCTCTTTGGCCAATAAAGAAAGTTTGATAGTTGGCGGACCTTGGATAATGAAAATGACTAGCTTTCCCGATCAGATCCGCCCTATTGACAGTGAACACAGTGCGATTTGGCAGTGTCTTTTGGGCGAAGAAAGAAATGAAATCGAAGAAATTATCCTAACGGCATCGGGCGGGCCCTTTTTACATTCGAGTTATGAAGAAATGAAAAACACATCTCCTAAAAATGCATTAAAACATCCCACCTGGAGCATGGGGGCCAAAATCACCGTCGATAGCGCTACCTTACTTAATAAGGGATTCGAAATCATTGAGGCCTGTTATCTTTTTTCTATGCCACTTGAAAAGGTAAAAGCCATAATTCAGCCTACCTCATTGATTCACGGTTGCGTGCGATTTTGCGATGGCAGTACAAAATTACTTTTGAGCAAACCGGATATGAGAATCCCTATATCCTTTGCCTTGTCCTATCCTAAGCGCCTGAAGATGGGCCCTGCCTTTTATCATCCGCGAATTACCAAGTGTGACTTGGATTTTTTGGAAATAGACGAAAGTAAATTCCCCTGCTACACTTTGGCAAGGAAAGCCTTACAAATGGGCAATGCCTATCCGCCAATTGTAGTAGGTGCAGACGAAATTGCGGTGGAAGCCTTTTTGACAGGGAAGATATCTATAGTAGATATTTCCCCCCTATTGGAAAAGACGCTTTTATCTTACAATGGACCGTCGGATATAAACAGCTTAGAAGAAGCTATTTCTCTCGTGGATTTCGGTCGTTGCGAAGCAAGAAAACTGTGCCGCCTCTTTAGTGAAAGGAGATAGAGCTTTATGTTTGCCTTAGTTTCTTTCATAATAGTAATAGGAGTGTGCGTTGTTTCCCACGAGTTTGGCCATTTTCTTTCAGCAAAGTTATTAGGCGTTCAAGTACTCGAGTTCGCCTTTGGCATGGGACCGGCCATATTCAAAAAAAGGGGGAAAGAGACGCTCTGGTCCATCAGGATCTTTCCAATAGGGGGCTTTGTCAGGCTAGCGGGTATGGGCGAAGCCCTGGACGATGAAACCGAGGATCCGCAAAGAAGCTTTAACGCCCAAAGCGCATGGCGCAGGTGGTTTATACTGGCCGCCGGTTCCATAACCAACGTTGTGCTGGCCGTAATAATTGCCACCTTTTTTTTGTGGGGACATGGCGTGCTCGATATGGAACATGCAAGGATTGGCGAACTTATGCCAGGCTACCCTGCTGAATCTCTGGGTCTTCGTCCTGGTGACGTAATTTCATCAGTAAACGATAAAAAAGTAACAACATGGCTTGAGATGGCTTCTACTTTAAGAACTTATGCTGACAAGCCCCTGACGATTGTCGTAGAGCGCCCAGATGTAGGGCAGCTGGTATTTGAAGACGTAACCCTTAAACTGGACCCCACCACAGGTACCTATATTTTGGGCATCAGACCCGCACAGATCAGATACGAAGGTTTTTCTGCTTTCAAGTATTCATTAAAATATCTATGGGAAATGACCAAAAACATATTTAGTTCACTTGTCATGTGGATATTTGGCGGTCAAAAGATCTACGTGACCGGTCCTGTGGGAATCGCTGAGATGGCTGGAGAGGCCGCAAGAAGTGGTTTATGGACTTTTTTATTCTTTCTTGGAATAATAAACCTCAATCTGGGATTATTCAACCTAATACCGTTCCCTGCACTTGATGGCGGAAGGCTGCTTTTTGTCACTGTAGAAATGATATTCCGCAGAAAGGTGCCCGAATACATCGAACAAAAGGTCCATTTTATCGGGATGGTTGTATTGCTTGCTCTCATTGCCCTTATTACATGGCAGGACATAGCCAGGATCTTCAGTAGGTGATTTAGGTGTTGACTCAAAGGAAAACTGTAACTATTGAAACTCTTACAATAGGTGGAAATTCTCCTGTAAGGGTGGAAAGCATGTTAAAAACGCCCCTAGCAAACATCGAGGCTTGCAGGCAAGAAATAGATACACTAAAAGAAGAGGGATGCGAGCTAGTTCGTGTAGCTTTTCCCGACATGACTTGCCTTGAACCTTTAAAGGAGATTTTAAATATTTCAACGATACCAATAATGGCGGACATTCATTTCAATGTCGATCTAGCTAAGGCAGCCTTGAGGGCCGGGTGCAAAGCAATCCGAATAAACCCTGGCAATATGCCAAAAGATGGACTTGCCGACTTAATAAGCATAGCAAGAGAAAGAAAAGCAGTAATAAGAATTGGATCTAACAGCGGTTCGATAAATAACTTTCAATTGGCGCGAGCTAAAGGAAATAGGGCAAAGGCACTTTTTTTGGCAGTAGAAGAACAGCTAAAAATTCTTGAAAATATGGGATTCGAAGATATTATAATTTCGAGCAAATCGACATCGATAGGCGAAACGATCGATGCAAATGTGATGCTTGCCAAACATTTTCCCCAATATCCTGTCCACATCGGAATAACAGAGGCAGGAGCTCTGCCCGAAGGGCTCATAAAATCAGCCGCCGGTCTGGCCTTGCTTTTGGCTCAAGGCATTGGCGATACGCTTAGGATCAGTTTGTCCGCGCCGGCTTCAGAAGAAGTTAAAGCAGGATATGCCCTGCTTCGGTCCTTGAGACTCAGAAAAAAAGGAGTGGAGATAATATCTTGTCCCACTTGCGGGAGGCGACGCTTGGACGTACCAAAGGTAGTAGATGAAATAAGGCCTTTGATAAAAGATTTGCCCGATGGCACGGTGGTAGCCGTGATGGGATGCGAGGTGAACGGTCCAAGGGAGGCCATGGAAGCAGATATAGGGATCGCCGGGGCGCCCGATGGGATCATTATCTTCAAAAAGGGTGAGGTCATAAAGCATTTGGCCAAGGATGACCTAAGAAAGATTGATCTGTTTTTTAAAGAATTATTGTAAACCATTATAACTTGACAGATGGCCAAGCAAGTATAAGATAAATTTAATAAAATCATGAATTAGGAGGATATTATATGGCTCAAATAGTGGACACGAGCAGTTTCAGACAAGGCATGATGATAAAGTGGGAGGACGGTATATGGGAGATCATCGATTGCCAACATCATAAAATGGGTCGTGGCGGAGCGATCGTGAGGACAAAGCTCCGCAATATTTCCTCAGGGGCTATCATTGAGACGTCTTTTAGGTCAGGGGAAAGATTTGAGAGGGTGATCTTTGACGAGAGGAAGGCACAGTATATCTACAGAGAAGGGGACAATTACGTCTTTATGGACCTGGAAAATTACGACCAGATATATATTCATGATTCAGTTCTTGGTGAAAAAGCTGCATACTTGAGCGATAACTTAGAAGTGGTCTTGAAGCTATACGAAGGAAGGGTCGTAGGAGTAGATTTACCCAATACGGTTTCGCTAAAGGTAGTTGATACTCCTCCAGGCTATAAAGGGGATACAGTATCTGGAGGTGACAAACCAGCTACACTCGAGACAGGATTGACCATAACCGTTCCCATGTTCATAGAAGTAGGAGACTCTGTGCTAGTAGATACTCGGACGGGAGAATATCTTGAAAGGGATAAATCTAAGGAGGAATAAACCTTGAGCTTGGAAGAAAGCGTGGAAGAACTTCGAGAACTACTGCTTGAGACATCTTCCTCCGATGCTTGCTCTAAAGCAAGAGAGACCTGGATAAAGGTGCTAGATGCACTGTTGTGTGAAATCAAAACCTTACGTGCTAAAATTGAAGGGGAAAGTAAGAAGCTTGAGAAACTTACTTCCCTTTGCGTTAAAATTTGTTCAGATTTTGACAACCTTAAAGAGGCCTTCGAGGATCTATGCGAATATTATGAAGACGATTTTAATATCAAAGAGGCATTGATCGACCATTACGAGTCGGCAATTTGCTCCGAATGTGAACATGAATTTATGTTTAATCCGGACCTCCTTGAAAAAGAAGAGTTTTTGATATGTCCCAATTGTGGCCGACTAGTGGACCAAAAGAAGTCAAATATGGAGGGATAGATATGGACGAAGAAAGAGAAAAATATTTGAATGATTCGCAAACAGCTGACGAACAAAGCAGCCAACAAGAAGTTGAAGCAAAGGCGAGCGAAGAAAAGATTGATTTAAAAGAAGGCCAACCTGAGGGCGAAGTAAAAATAGCCGAGGAAGTCATATCACAAATGGCTATCGAAGCTTTAAAAAGCGTGCCGGGCGTGTTGCCAGCAAGCTCAGGCCTGGTCGCCAATTTGCGCTTGGGGCGGAGACCAGTCAGCGGCGTTAAAATCACGATAGAAGAGGGATTCCCCAACGAGGTAATTGTAGATACCTATATTTCCGTGAAGTACGGTCTCAGAATTCCGGATGTTGCTTGGGATGTGCAAGAAGCCATCAAAAATCAAATCGAAAATTATACAGGTTACATTGTCAAAGCCGTGAACGTCCATGTTCAAGGCATCCATTTCACTGAAAACAAACCCCAAGATCAAGATACGGTTATGCCTTAATAATCATAAAAAATCATGCACACACCAAGGCACTTTAAAGGAGTTACATAAGCTATGGAATATCATTGGCACAAGAGCAATCTGGGCGATCTTTGGCTTTGCAAAGATGCCATCACATCCTTGGCAAACATGAACATGCCCGACGGATATCGGGCGATAGATGCAACATTGCTCGGAGAAGAGGGCGTGGCAAGTCTTGTCATTGCTGCTCCGCCCGATAAAGATTTGAAAGCTGAAGAGCAATTAAAAGTAAAGCTGGATCACCTTTTCGCTCCTTTGGGCCTAAAAGTACAAGTATCTTGGGCTGCCAAGGGAGAGGACATTGATCTTTTGAGTTTGATTGATAAACTTAGAAAACGTCCTATATTTTGGGCAATAATCGTCTCAATAGTAGTAGGAATATCGCAACTTGGCATAAAGGGCTTGGGCCTTTGCGTATTATTTGGCCTGATAGGATGGGTAGTTGCCGAGGCAATCATAAGTGGTAAGTTAAGCAATCTTATATCACACTTTATGGATAGAAGGCATTAGACAGGAGGCAGGGTGATTTGTCTTTGCTTCAACAACAGCGACGGAGGGCAAGAGAAATAGCCTTACAGTTATTATATGCCCTTGATATGAGAAGCGATCAAACCCCCGATGAGGCTATCGCCCTTTTCCCGTGCGAGGGGGAATCAGACGAAGTCTTAAGATATGCAACTTGGCTCGTCAAAGGAATTTGGGGGAAAAGGGTGGAAATCGACAATCTCATAAGGATGCACATCACGGGTTGGCGGCCAGAACGCATGGTAACCGTTGACCTTGAAGCAATTAGACTCGCCCTTTATGAGGGCCTTTTCAGCAAAGTAGTGCCCATACCGGTAGCAATTTCCGAGGCAATAGAATTGGCCAAACGTTTCGGAACAGAAAATTCCGGTAGATTTGTCAACGGAGTATTAGGGAAGATCGTAAGATCTCTTGCCGAAGGAGAGGATAAAGGTGCCAAGGGAAATGCCTCTGCTTAACGATCTGGCAAAGAACTCTCAAGTTATTTCCGTTGACGAGCTTACATTTTACCTTAAAGATTTAATCGAAAACAATCCCTTACTCAGGAACATCGCCGTAAAGGGAGAGATCATAGAAATTAAGCGCCATAACAGTGGCCACGTTTATTTCTCGATTGGCAGCAAACAGGCCCGATTGTCTTGTGTCATGTTTAAAAGCAATGCCAACTACGTTCCTCTTTGGCCCCAAACCGGAGACGAAGTGATAGTTCAAGGATACATTGGCATTTACCCGCCTCAGGGAACCTATCAATTGTATGCACGAAATATATTGCCACTGGGCAAGGGTGCCCAGATGAGGGCAAAGGAAGAGCTCAAAAAGAGGCTCGAGAAAGAGGGGCTCTTTGACCCCAGGATCAAAAGAAAACTTCCTCCCTACCCAAACAAAGTGGGAGTTGTAACATCACAAACTGGCGCTGCCGTGAAAGACGTCATTAGAGTCGCTAAAAAGCGATTTCCGCAATGTGTAATATACATTTTTCCCGCTTTGGTTCAGGGAATAGAAGCTCCCCAAGATATAGTAAGGGCCATGCAATTAAGCGCCACCAAAGAACTCGATGCCGTACTTTTAGTGCGAGGAGGGGGAAGCCGTGACGATTTGGCTCCCTTCGACGATGAGAGGGTCGTGCGGAGCATCAGGGCCTGTCCCTTTCCAGTTGTAACTGGAGTAGGACATGAGATAGACTGGACTTTGTCCGATCTTGCCGCTGACCTTCGTGCTCCTACTCCCTCGGCAGCTGCAGAAATAGTTTTCCCTGATCGCAATGAAATTTACAAACAAACTTACCACATGAAGGCAAGACTTGTCTCTCTTGCAGCGCATCGATGTCAAAGGGAATTTAATTTGTGCGAAAGGCAATTAACCAGGCTACAAAATTCTATAAAAAACATT
>JAAYTM010000003.1 GCA_012518015.1 Synergistaceae bacterium | reverse complement strand
GACTTCATTCGCCATCACGACTTTTTTGTTTACAATCCCGCCCCATGCGCCCCCGAGAATGGATAAAATAATGTTAGGTGCAAGCGGTTTTGTCTTTAATACAACAGTGCGATCGTCCTTCTTGGTGATAGTCTCTTGCATGTTCTCTCTCGTGAGTCCTATTTCCTCCAACAGCCACGCAGGAGATTTGTAAATGCTCAAAAGTCTTTGGAAGGAAAAGACCACATCATCGGCCGTTACAGGATCGCCATTCGAAAAACGAGCGTTTTCTCTCAAATGAAATACATATTTTGTGCCATCTTCGAGAATCTCCCAACTCTCAGCTAACCCAGGCACGGGAGTTAATACGCCGTTCACGTAATCGATATGAGTTAATCCTGAGTACCCTGCCTCAGTTATTTGTGCAGCTAATGTTTCATAACATACAGCCGGATCTAGAGAAATTAATATCTGCGTGTCTGCGGCTATGACTAACGAGTCTTTAGGCGTTGCTGCGGGGGAGTGAGTAGCAAAGAAAAAACAGCTTAAAAACGCCAATATTAAAACTGTCGCTCTCTTACGCATATTATACATACCCCCTACTTTTATTGATTGTCGTTATTCTAGCAAGACATCATGGTGGTGTCAAAAAAAGTTGGTCACGCCCTTTTGCCCATCACACATGCAGGCAACGCAAGGGCGGACAGCCACCTCTCTTTGTCTTCCAGAAACTGCTTTACAAGAGAAAGCTATCCGCCCATTTGACGAGTACAAAATAGTATTTTACTAAAGCTAGCTTAACTGAAGGTATTTATAAGCAAGCAACGCATAAGCTGCAACGCCTTTCCACAGTACGTCTTCATCTACGTCAAACTTGGGGTGATGATGTGGGAAAACGATGTTTTTTTCCTCGTTTCTGATGCCAAGTTGCAAGAACGCGCCGGGAATTTTCTGCGTATAAAATGCGAAATCCTCGCCACCCATGGTCATTTCAGCTTCGACTATAGGTCCGATGGCTTGCAAAGCTTCCGTTACAAAATCCACAAGGCTTGAGTCGTTCACGAGCGGAGGATAGGGGGCTCTAAAAAGCCCAAAGGAAGACGAACAACCCCATCCTTCGGCGTAACGCTCGGCGATGGACTGCATCCTTTTCATTAGCCTGTCTCTCAAGTTGGAATCAAAGGTCCTCAATGTGCCCCTAATTTCAACCGACTCGGGAATAACGTTGTATCCATCGCTTGCTTTTACCATTGGCAATGTTATGACCACGGGAGAAAAAGGATTGGCCGCCCTGGAAACCAATTTATGAAATGCGTTATATATGTCTGCAGCCGGTGCTGTTGGATCATTGGCCAAATGAGGATGAGCCGCGTGACCGCCTTTACCTGCGATTCGAATCTCAAATCCATCCGATGAAGCCATCATTGGCCCTTTTCTCGTAGCTAGCACCCCGGAAGGAACTTCCACCCATACGTGTATACCAAATATGGCATCAACGTCGTCCAAGTGACCTTCCTCAAGAACTTTTTTGGCACCGGCTCCGCCTTCTTCTCCTGGTTGAAATACTAGTTTTACAGTGCCGTTAAAACTATCCCTCAAGTCGGAAATTAATTTTGCGGCACCTAAAAGCATTGCAGTGTGTGCGTCATGACCACAAGCGTGCATTTTACCCGAGATGACCGATTTGTAGGGCACATCGTTTTCTTCCTCTACGTTTAAAGCGTCTATATCAGCCCTTAATGCGACAATCCTTCCGCCTACGCCGCCACATTCCAAGACGCCTATTACTCCGGTCCCGGCGGCTCTTTTTGTTTCATAGCCCCAGTCCTTCAAAAATGTCTCGACAATTTCGGCCGTTCTTTTTTCTTCAAACTTTACCTCGGGATGTCGATGAAAATCCCTGCGCTTTTCTACCACAAATTCCTGCGATTTCTTGGCTGACTCTACGATCTTATCCTCCAAATTATACTCAGACATAGTAATCCCTCTGCTTATTACTATTTTTTTTATTTCGTGGTTATAGAGCAATAGAAGCGCCTGGCCCAATGGGCAGACCTAAATAGTACCAAACAATGATCATTAATATCCATGTGATTAAAAAGACCATGGAGTAAACAAAAGTACGTGATATTATTGTTCCCACACCTACATCCTTTTTATACATGCTCGCAAAACCCAAGAGTATGGGGAAATATGTAAAAAGCGGAGTGAAGGCATTTGTGCTGGAATCCCCAATCCTGTAGAGAAGCTGTGTCCATTCCGGAGTATAACCCAAATAATACATCATAGGCACTATTACAGGAGCCAAAAAGGCCCATTTTGTCGATCCGCTCGTCAAAAATAGATTAATAAATGTCGAAATGAACGTTATAGCAACGAAAAGACCAACGCCAGTAAAACCAGCGATCTCAAGAAGATGTGCAAGTTTGATAGCTAGTATTGATGCCATATTAGTGTGAGTAAAGGTGTAGGTGAAGTTACCGATAGGCAACATCACCACAATATAGGGGGCCATCGTCTTCATGCTTTCGACCATATGGTCTATGATCTCTGTAGGCCTTTGCACAGAACCAACGCTTCTCCCGTATACCCACCCTCCAATTATAAAAAACACAAAAAGGATTGGTATCATGCCATCCAGGAAAATAGAAGGAACTATTGTGTTTTTAACGGGATCTCGCAGTGGTCCTCCAGGAATGATCGTTAGCAAAAACATCAAGAGGAAAAATCCACCTGCTGCAAGACCTGCCTTCTTCACGCCGCTTATTTCTTTCTCAGTAAGTGTTGTCAGATACTCACGGGGAACTTGTGCATGTTCATATTCAGGATCCCATTTGGCAAATTTCGGCATAGCAAATCTATTAGTAAATACCGTTCCTACAGCCGTCAATACAAAAACAGAAGCGATCATAAAATAGTAATTAGCGGTTGGATAAACGTCATAAGCAGGATTTGCTATTTTGGCGGAAGCGCTAGTAATCCCTGCCAGCAGTACGTCAGTTCCAGCTATGAATAAATTTGCGGTAAATCCTGATGAAGCAGCAACATATCCTAATATCATCCCAAATATCGGGTCTTTCTTCCTTGCATAAAAAAGGGCAGCAGTCAATGGCGGAATGATGACTGTTCCCGCATCTGAAGCTAAATTAGAACATATTCCAATGATAAATATTGCGGGAATCATTAAACTATCCGGGACAGTTGTCAATGTCTTCATTATGGAGGGTATGAATCCTGATCTTTCAGCGAAACCGGATGCCATCATCATAACCAAAACTAATCCCAGGGGTGGAAATTTGGTAAAGTTGGACACCATGTTTGACAATATCCATTTTAACCCTTTGCGATTCAACAAGCTAATAATTTCAATTTTTTCGTTCGTAGCAGGTGCAATAGCTGAGACGCCTTCAAATACGCCGGAAAGAATAATCACCAAAAACCAGAAGAACAAAAAGATCCAAAATATGTGGGGCAACTTATTACCAACGCGTTCAATCCAACCAACAAACTTAAACAATAGACCATTCTTATTCCCCTCGTTCCCAGTCAAAACTAATTCCCCCTTCCTATGTTGAAAGTACTTTTGATTGAACTCAACCATTTCAGCATTATATAAAACATTAAATATTATTGCAACCACTTTCATGATTGGCTAGCATGAAACTCAAGTCTATGACTGCTATTTTAAATTAGGCATTATAGAGTCCTGCAAGCATCTCAAATCTTATACAAGTAATAAAGTAATATGTGAGTCTAAAACTGTAACAAACCGTACATGGTAGGCTAAGGTACAAGTCATGATTTATAGGGGGGAAGCTGGACCTGTTTTTTGATAAATTGATGAAAAGTCATCCAACGTGCTTATTTACATTGAGCCTGGTTTATCTCATAATATACATAAAAAGAGGTGAAGACCATGTTTAATAATATACAAGTATTTGTTAAAGGCATTGTCATCGACGAGAACAACAATCACGTAGTAATGTTAAGCGACAAAGAGGAAACAAAAGTTTTGCCTATTGTTATCGGTCCG
>JAAYTM010000190.1 GCA_012518015.1 Synergistaceae bacterium | reverse complement strand
TTCCGAAACACCACGATAACTCCTGGATTAAATTATAAATATCAAACATTATTCTATTCACATTTTTCCTCCTGCACGGCAATATTGTTTACATTATTTAGAAAATTTTACCAACAATAGTTTCCATTGTCAACTAGAAAGCACCTTTATTTCAAATAGTGTGGAAAGCTTCAAGCGGTGAGAACTCACACATCATCTTTCTGACATAGACCTCTGTGTTTTTTAAGCCAAAGGAGATTCGTTTTAGCATTTTAGCATTCGTGCTCCATCCTTCGACATAGGTATTGGTAATCTTTTTGTTGAAATAGTCCTTGACATCCAAAGTAAAATTGTATAAGATTCAACCACGGAGAGTTAGTCATCACTAACTAAAAATTCTATGTGGTCCCTTTCCTTGATTAAACTACACACTCAGCACCTACGGGAAAGGAATTGACTAACCTTGAGGTTAGTCATAACTAACTCGTAATGTACCGGTACAGCCTCTGGGCGAGCATGAAGAAGGGTCGATGAAGAAAAAATAGTAGTAAAGGAGGATGGAAGTGGATGAAAATTCGATTGAAGGCGATATTGGCAATTTTGGCGGTCTTTCTATTTTCTGCAGCAACAGCGTATGCACATACCCCGATACTATACGTAGAAGACCTGAAAGATGGAACAATCTATGTGGAAGGAGGGTTTTCCGATGGATCCTCTGCTGCTGGCATAAGGATCTATCTGGTGGAGGATTCTGTCTTTGAGGGAAACACCTCAGTTCGAGATGAGTATTTGGAGGCCCTGTTTGCGAGTGAGCCTTCGGAAAGGGCAGCTTACTTAGAAAAACTTGGATGCAAAATTGATGGCCACGGCAAGGATTTCAGCTATTCAGATTTGAAACCTGAATTATTTGAGAAAAAACTCATTATATTCCAATCTCAGCTCGATGAACACGGCGAACTGGTTCTGAGCAAACCCGAGGGCAAGTATCTGGTAGTTTTCGATGCGGGCCCGGGTCATGTGGTCGTCAAACAAGGCCCCGAGCTTACAGGCGCGGAAAAAAAGAGTATCTTAAATAAAGCGGCAAAGGAGACGAACGTGAATGGCTAAAATATGCAGGTTTTTTGAAAAAGTTCTGTTTGCTGTATCGTTGAGTCTTGCGATTGTTTTGGCGTATTCCGCCTCTTCCATGGCACATTTTCAAATGATCTTGCCTTCGGATGACATCATAGAAGAGGGCGAAAGCAACGAAATCGATCTCCAGATAATATTCACTCACCCTGCAGAGGCTCATTACACTATGAACATGGAAAAACCGCTTAAATTTGGGGTTTTTCACAAGAAGAAAACACAAGATCTCACCGATGGGCTTAAGGATTTCGAGTTTCATGGAGCAAAGTCTTGGAAGAGTAAATTTGTGGCAAAGGGTGGGGGCGACTTCGTGTTTTATCTTGTGCCGCGCCCCTATTACGAAGACATGGAACAGACTTACATAACCCAATACACCAAGCTTGTTGTGAATAACGCAGGATTTCCCACTGACTGGGACGCAGAGCTTGGCCTGGATGCTGAAATTGTACCGCTTTGCAAGCCCTACGGCCTTTGGACGGGCAACGCCTTTCAGGGCATGGTAAAGCACAAAGGCAAAGCTGTTCCCTTTGCTGAAATTGAAGTGGAAAGACTTAACGCAGGAGCCTTCAGTGACCTTGTATGCCCAGGTCAAAGATATCCGTCATCCGCGCATGTGACTCAAGTTATTAAAGCAGATGAAAATGGAATTTTTACTTACGGGATTCCAAAGGCCGGATGGTGGGGATTTGCCGCTCTCATGGAGGGCGAAAAGATAGATGGCAAAGACCATGAGGTTGGTGCCGTCATTTGGGTAAGGGCTTATGACATGGAATAATTGCTAAAGCCTTTTTTGCCGGGGCATCCTTCTCTTTGTAGGATGCCCCCTGCCATTTAGAGGTGGTCATATATGAAGGAGGCTCAATATGGATATAATGCGACTTGTCGATAATGAACGGGAGAGACTTTTAGAGGAGACGCAAACGGAACCGGCCAAGTTGGTGACTATAGCCTACTATCGCAAGGCTGTAGAGGTGTTCGATAAGTGCGCAGTTAGAGAAAGTCGCTGGAAAGAAAGTTTAAGTGTCAAAATAGATCGCGTGGTGCTCAACCGTTTTCTCGGACCACTTGTCCTGGCCGGCGTGTTGTACCTTTTATACTATTTGAGCATCGGTAAAGGCTATCAGCTGACTAACTACACATGGCCTTTGCTTGCCACTTTTCGGAATTTTGTGGCTCAACTATTGCCAGGTGAGGGAATTCTTTTTGACCCGACGCTGAGAACCATTATTTTAAGCGTTCTTGACGGGCTTTTAGCCGTCATAAACTATGTCCCGATATTTGCAATGCTCTTCAGTATCGTTGCAATACTAGAGGATATTGGATACGTGCCAAGAATGGCCTTCATCATGGACAGGGTGCTCCGCCAATTTGGTCTGCACGGGCAGTCCGTATTTCCCATGGTATTGGGCGGAGTCGTAGTTGGTGGATGCGCTGTTCCTGGTATCATGGCCACACGAGGGATTAAGGATCAGCGAGCGCGACATGCCACAATTCTGATAATTCCACTTCTGAATTGCCTGGCGAAGACACCTCTTCATATACTCCTGATAGAGGTGTTTTATAGCGCGCACAAAAGATTTGCGATCACTTTTATATCTACTATTAGTTTAGTAATAGCTTTAACAGTGAGCAAGGTGCTGTCCCTCACAGTGCTAAAAACCAAGGAAGTGGCTCCATTTGTAATGGAAATGCCTCCCTACCGGATTCCTACTGTTTCGGGAGTAGTTCAGCGCTGTTGGGAACGATTGTGGTTATTCTTTCGAAAGATCGTTTCTGTCGTCCTTTTAGTTATGATCATAGTATTTGCTCTTACCAATTTGCCAGGCCTGAATGCCGCCAAGAGAGATGCGTATTCCCGGGAATCAGCCCAAATGGTTGAAAATTTGCTCGCATCAGTGGGTGAGGACTCACCTTACGCCCATATCCTGGCAGGTGAAGGTTTGGTGGAGCTGATCAATTTCAGCAATAAGTTCGATTCCGCGAAGAAAGCTGCAAGGAGTGAAGCCGGACTGGAAAGAGTTCACCGGAATTTTGAGGCCAAGAATTCTGAATTTTACAAGCTGGTTAACAGAGGGCGATTTAAGTCAAAAGGAGCGATGGAAATTGACAAAGAAGCCGCGAGAGTTTCCAAGGCATACCGTTCCTTTGAAAGGGAAAGAAAAATCCTAAGGTCGCAATTGCGGGATGATGTCATAGTTCACAGCGCATTGGGCATGGTTGGGAAGGTCGTCGAGCCCGTCACCAAATATGCAGGGTTTGATTGGAGAGTTAATATAGCGCTCATCAGTTCTTTCGCAGCCAAAGAAAGCAGCGTTGCGACTTTAGGAGGCATTTTTGGTCTCGGTACTGGTGACAGATTGGAAGAAAGCGTAGGCAAAGGCGCCCTTGGCTGGACTGATTTGCATGCCCTAGCATTAATGGTCTTCATGGTAGTTTTTCCGCCCTGTATTCCAACATTGTTGGCTGTAAAGATGGAGACAGGAAGCACGCTGTGGATGTTGGTATCGGCCTTATATCCTGTTTTGCTGGGCCTTTTGTTGGCCACCACCATATTCACGGGCGGAAATGCGCTAGGTCTGACGGGAGTGCAAGCCATGGGCGGCTTTTATGCAATTTTTGTCATTTTAATGTTTGTTCTCGCGATGATTAGAGGACCTGGAAGCTACTTGGATGATTAGAGAGTTTTGCAAGGAGGAATTTTACGTGGAAAACAAGGATAGAACCGTTGTGCCGCTTACAATGCTTCCACCTGGCGTCAAGGGACGTGTAGTCAATATCGGAAGCTACGGCAAAGGCCTTGCAATGCGCGTGTCAAACATGGGGCTTTACGATGGCATAGAAGTCAAAGTGTTAAATTCATCACGGGCAGGTCCCGTGCTACTGCAGGTAAAAGACTGCACTATTGCCCTGGGCAGGGGCATTGCGAACAAAATACTTGTAGCCAGAGAGGATTGATATCACATGACTGATACAGTACGATTGAATACTCTGAAGCCCGGCGACAAGTGCCTCATCATAGAAATCAAGGCTACAGGCATCACCGGGCAACGATTGATGGATTTGGGCCTTATCCCTGGAGTTGTAATAGAAGTTGTGCGAAATGCACCTTTAGTCGACCCTGTTCAATTGCTTGTCAGGGATAACCACATTAGCATCCGCCATTCAGAGGCAAGAGAAATTGGGGTGATTCTCTTATGACAGAAATAGTCGTAGCAGTGGCAGGTCAGCCAAACTCGGGCAAGTCAACGCTTTTCAACATGTTGACAGGCATGCGTCAATTTGTGGCAAATTACCCGGGGGTGACTGTAGAAAAACGGGTAGGACGGATGAACTACAAAGGATATAAATTTATGCTGGTGGATCTTCCCGGTACTTACAGCATGACTTCTTACAGCCTGGAAGAAAGGATTGCGAGAAACTTTTTGCTCAAAGAAAGGCCTGATATTGTCTTGGATGTCGTGGATGCGTCAAATCTTGAGCGCAATCTCGTGCTCACCTTTCAGCTTCTAGAGATGAAGATACCGATGGTAGTGGTGCTCAACATGATGGATGCGGCAGAAAGCGCAAGGATAAAGATAGATGTCAATGGCCTGAGCGAAGAGTTAGGGGTAAAGGTCGTTCCGACCATGGCAAAAAGGGGCGTGGGCAAGGCAGAACTTTGCGATGCTTTGCTCGATACCTATCAGTTGGCGGGAGATATCAATGACTTTCGACTTGACTACGGGCCTCAACTCAATCGTTCACTCAACGTACTGCAAGAAGCTTTGGCCGACGACGAAAGAGCATCGGCTTATGACTTACGGTGGCTTGCCGTCCGCCTGATTGCAGGAGACGAGGAAGTCAGTAAATTATTTACCGGTTCGTTAGCCTAATAGAGGAGTCCGAAACATATGTGGGGAACCGTAATTGCTGCGGTCAGTGGCTTGCTGGCATTATGCCTGTTTGTACGTAAGTTCAAGAAGTTGCATGAGTGCGAAAATTGTGTCAATCGCGAAGGATGTGCCTTTTGCAGTGGCTTTTGCAATGAAGAAAAGAAACGCAAATCTTACTCTGAAGGGCATTAATTCTTACAACAAGGCACTCAGCTTTTTATGATTTGCACTTAGAATCTTTACACTTAGCAACATGCCCTTTGAGCGCATCAAAACTTTCATCACTGATGACATGCTCGATTTGGCAGGCATCTTCTACAGCCCTTTCCCTGTCAACGCCTAATTGCATGAGCCAGTTCGAGAGTAAGGTGTGTCGTTCATAAATGGCTTCTGCAATTGAGCGCCCCTTATCAGTTAGCGTGATGTAACCATCGCTGTCCATTTTTATGCATCCGTTTTCGCGCAACTTTTTCATGGCAACGCTCACGCTGGCCTTGCTGAAACCAAGCTCCTTTGCAATGTCTATAGAACGGACGGAACCCTGCCGTTTAGTTAAGATCAAAATGGTTTCCAGATAGTTTTCCGCTGATTCCCGTATTTTCAATGTAACGCCTCCCGTAAAGGTCAAATATTGTCAGTTGTAAAATATCATATTTTCATACTAAACACAATTCTCAACGTCGTCGCTACTACGACCATATAACAAAAGAAAGAACCATTACCTTTTGATGTGTCTCTTTTGGTCATTCCACTTTATAGCACAGCTGCTATAATAATTTTGTTTGCAAATAACGGGCGGGCACAGCTTTAAGAAAAGAATATTTACTGCCTTGAGAGATTTCACAGGGCAGATCTTTCTCTAACGGGAGAAAAAGATGTATTACGGCGAATTCAAAGCCCCAAAAGGGATTATAAAGGTTTCTTTAAAGTTAGACGGAGACAGCATATCGGAAATTCGGATAAGCGGGGATTTTTTTATGTATCCTGAAGAGGCACTTGACGAGCTTGAGGGAAGACTCCTCGGCGTAAGGGCCGATAGGGAAAGTTTGCTGGAGGCGTTGGAGAAATTTTACTCTGAGACGAAGGTCGAAACGCCCATGATCGAACCAAAACACTTCGTTGAAGCGATAATGAGATCTTTGAGGGGATAAGATATGAAAAGCTGGAGATTGCTGCCATTAAGAGTGGACGAACCTTTTTACAGCATGGCCATAGACGAGGCCATTTTAAGGTTAAAGGCCGATGGCAAGTCGCCCAATACTTTGAGGTTTTGGAGGTGGCGTCCTTCGACCGT
>JAAYTM010000040.1 GCA_012518015.1 Synergistaceae bacterium | reverse complement strand
GGGATTGCGCGAAAGTGTGCCCCACGGGGGCAATTGAGTTCAAAGGCAAACCAAGGATATTTCGACCGCTTTGTACAGCCTGTGGTAATTGTTCTGACGCATGTCCTGCCGGTGCCTTGAGGCTCGTTGGAAAGGAATATACCGTGGAAGAGCTCATGAAAGAAATAGAAAAAGACGTCCTGTACTTCGATAATTCAGGAGGCGGTGTGACATTTTCCGGTGGCGAGCCTCTTTTTCAGGCTGACTTTTTGCTAGAAGTGTTAAAAGAATGTAAAAACAGATATATCCATAAGGCATTGGATACCGCCGGATTTGCCTCGCGTGAGGTGTTGGCCTCCGCAATGAGTTACGTCGATCTTTTTTTGTATGACCTTAAGTTAATTGACGAAAAACAGCACATCAAATACACTGGTGTCTCAAATACTTTAATCAAGGAAAATTTGCGTTTCTTAGTGGATTCAGGCAGGGCTCAAGACGTCATACTTCGTTTTCCTGTCATCCCGGGGATAACCGATACGCCCGATAACGTAGATGACATGGCAGAATTCATATCTAATTTGCGCGGTTTAAGAGAGATCAACTTGCTTCCCTTTCACGATGTAAGTGAAAAATATCATAGGCTTGACAGGGAGTATTTGATGACGGTCCGCAAATCTCCGCCTCAAGAAAAGTTGCTGGAAATCAAGGAAAAGTTTGAGAGCATAGGTTTACGCGTCAAGATTTAGCGGCTCGAAAAATCTATCAAACAAAGGCAAAGCAAAGACTGGAAAAGCTTTTAAGGCAACGCCCCAACCTCATGTAGTTTTGCCGGAGTAAAGTAGAAATTAAGATTACTTTGCACGGCAAAGCACAAAAAGAAGCGTCTCAGTTGTTGGATTTAAGTGCCCCCGGGTTACGTTACAGTACGTACCTAGAGTCTTGGCAAGAAGAGGTGAAATCATGAGTAAAGAACAGAGGTTCTATGATGCGCTAGAAGACATCTTTGTTGGCGCAAAGGTGGAGGGCGAATCCGGATATATCAATTTGATGAGGATTAAGTCACGTTACTACGAGGAAGGTGTCTTCCCAAAACTTCAAAAAGATATAAACGAGGCATTAAAGCCCTTTCCTGAGTTTAGAGAAGAGCTTTTCGACAAACTTTATACTTTCTTTAACCGCTATTTTTCAGAAAGTGGTTCAATTTATTTTAGATATACTCCAATCCATCAAAATGTCTATGAAAAGGTATACACTGACGATAAGGATGTAATACTTTTCTGGAAAACGCACATGCTTTATTATGTCAAAACTGACAAGTTGTTTAAAAACTTGGAGGTTAAAACAGAGGAATTTAAATTTTTCTTCGACGTTTCTGGGCTTGAACATAAAAAAGCAAATGAAAAAAGAGCCATTATTTACGAGTTTAAAGAGAAGAGAAAAGACGGAGTAATCGTTTTTAATGTTTTATATTCTGAAAGAGGTAGGATAACTAAAATTAACGATATTTTAAGAGACCTAAGGAGAGAAGGAGTAACAATTACCGAAGACACTCTGGAAAAAGCATTCAGGGTGTTTGAGAAACAAAACGATGTTGACTATTTTATAAACAAGAATGCCAAGGAGTTCCTGAGAGAGCAGTTCAATATCTGGCTTTATCAGTATGTTTTTAGCGGAGAAAGTGGATGGGCAGAGAAAAGAATAAAACAGTTGCAAATTCTGAAAGATATAGCATTTAAGATCATTGATTTTATTAGTCAATTCGAAGACGAGCTAGTAAAGATATGGAACAAGCCAAAGTTTGTATTGAATTCTAACTATGTGATAACACTCGATAGGATAGCAGAAAAAAATATCGATATCATAGAAAAAATACTAGAGCATGAGGGGTTTGAGGATCAAGTAAAAGAGTGGGAAGAATTAGAGATCGCAGACAAAGAGTTTGACAAAAGAAAGGTATTTGAAAACGCACTTTCGGGCAAAAAGTTAAGGAAGAAATACCAACACCTGCCAATTGATACAAAGTACTTCAAGGATTTGGAGCTCGAAATTTTGGGGCTTTTTGATGATTTGGAAAATTCTTTAGATGGTTGGCTAATAAAGAGCGAAAACTACCAAGCGCTAAATACAATCCTTCCTAAGTTTAAAGAAAAAATACAGACCATTTATATCGACCCACCGTTTAATAAAGAACAGGATGCAGATTATTTTTATTCTGTAAAGTATAAGGATTCGAGTTGGGCAACTCTGCTTGAAAATAGATTTAGGCCGGCAAAAGATATCTTAAATGAGAAAGGAAGCATCTTTGTAAGGTGCGATTACAACGGCAATTGGATCGTCAGGCCGTTGATGAATGAAGTTTTTGGAGGAGAGAATTTTAAGAATGAGATAGTAGTAAATAAATCTGTCAGGATGAAAACCGAGGGAAATAAATTCCCCTCGTGGCATGACTCTGTTTTTTGGTATTCAAATAATTCCGATAAAGTTTATTTCCGCCATATCACGGAATCAAGACAGAAGGAAGAGTGGCGGTCCATTGATATGGAAGGTGAAAAATGGGACGTCATTCCTCAAGATATGATTAAGCTTTTTTCTGCGAAAAATATAAAGTACGATGAGAATGGAAATCCTATTTCCAGGGCGAGGATAATATTAGGAAAAGAAATTTTGCCGAGAGATGGAAGGCGTTTTCCTTCTCAAGAGATTATTAATGAATTGGAAAAACAAAATAGAATAAGATTTAGCAAAACCGG
>JAAYTM010000039.1 GCA_012518015.1 Synergistaceae bacterium | reverse complement strand
TATCGGTTTGGTGTACCGAAAGGTCCTGCTGCAAGCCCCTTTGTGAGATCAAAACGCGTTCCCTCATGGTAGTCTCGATTTATTTTGATAAGGTCCTTGACGGATACCTTTTTGTCCGGCTTAACCATAAGAGGATACATTATGCACGAGCAGTTTGTACTGGTCACGATTGATCGAGGCAAGAAGACACATATCTTGTTGTGCGGAAATCTGATAAGTTATCAAAATAACATGGTCGTATTAATTATACACCAAAATTTTTCGTCGTCAAATTTTAACATCAGTTTAGATTGCAATAAATATTTAGCTATAGATATACATTAGTGCTCAATCATATTATCGAAAAGAGGACAGCCTGCACATTGATTTGGATACTTTAGAGGCAGGTTATTTGACCTTTAGAAAATGCATCATCAGTCATATATTAACTGGTCTGACCTATTGAGCACACGAGCCTTTTTCATCTTATCTGTTCATTAGAAAATAAACTTATGCTATACTTGCGCAAAATTGCAGTCGTAACACCGCTACCTTCACAGGTTTTTCCGGTAAAGGAGCCATCATATATGCGATACACTCCGCAGGAAGGGCTTTTATCCTTAAAAACTGCGTATCTTGCGCCTTCCCTTAGGGCGATATCCAAAACCTTGAAAGCTCCAATTAAAAAATGGGGCGTTACATCCTCGCCCCATTCGTTTAAAATCTTGGCGTGGCCAGACAAAACGTCATCTCCTGTCCCGCCAACTATCTCGGCTTTAGGCCTCGGAATGGAAAGCCCTCCTGATATTTCAGGGCATACAGCAACAGCTAAGCCTTTTCTCACTAAGGCTTTCAAGATTTCGTTCTCAAAAGCTCTTCCGTCATACCTGCAAGGACACCCAACAAGACAAGCGCTGACCAAAAGCTTCACTTTTTAGCCTTTACTTCCTCGATCCATTTGCCAAGCAATGATAAGTCTACGTTGCCACCGGACATCAGGGCCACTACCTTTTTGTTCTTTAAAGGTACCTTGCCATAAAGGAGCGCAGCCACTGGCACTGCACCCGATGGCTCTACGAGTAATTTTGCCCTTTCTAATAGCAAAACAACCGCATTTTTTATCTCTTCTTCCGATACCAAAAGGATATCATCGACATACTTCTGGACAACCGGAAAGGTAATCTTACCGGGATTTGCAGTCCTTAGGCCATCTGCGATCGTATTGATATCTGTCAGTTCGACTATGTGCCCTGCCTTAAAGGACAAATAAGTGCTATTGCTGCCCTCCGGTTCAACGCCGAAGACTTTTACCCCTTTCAGAGATTCCTTTAGCGCTGTGGCCACTCCAGAAATCAAGCCACAACCGCCACAAGGGACTAGTACGGCATCGACATCAGGCATATCTTCGACGATCTCCAGGCCAGCCGTTCCTTGGCCTGCCATAATCCAAGGATGATCAAAGGGAGGGACAAATGTCATGCCCTCAAGTTCAGCAATCTCCATTGCACGGGCTATTCGCTCCGTTGAGGAATGCCCACATCTTTCTATCGCAGCTCCATATCCTTCAATTGCTGCTAACTTAGCAGGAGAGACATCTTCTGGCACAACTACAACCGCCTTTACCCCTAAAATCTTGGCAGCACATGCCAGGGCTTGACCGTGATTACCCGAGGATCCCGTAACAACGCCCTTGCATCTTTCCTCCTCACTCATGGAAAGCATGAAGTTCATAGCCCCTCTGAACTTAAAGGCTCCGCTTTTTTGTAAATTTTCTGCTTTTAAATAAACTTCGTTTCCGGCAATTTGGCTAAAGGTTGCCGATGAAAATATTGGAGTTCTGTGAATCCATGCCTTTATGCGATCCTGCGCTTGCCTTATCTCCTCTAACGAAAGCATTTTTTCATCCCCTTCTTTTAAAGTTAAGATTGGCTCAGAAAACTTCTTCCTGCTCCTTGGCTTTTTTAAAATCTTCTTTGATGGCGCTCCTTAAATCTTCATCCAAATAAACGGCAAGGGCAATCCTAGCTAAAGCTTTACTACCCAAAATTAAAGCTTCGTGCGCTCTAGGAGTTACTACAGCATCTGCGAACTCCCGACTATGCGTTACTAAAGGCACATCGCTTATAGCAAGCTTGGGCTGCAAAGCGGGACACCTGTAGCTTACGTTGCCCATATCGGAAGAGCCTTCATAGCCTTCCGGCTCACTGAGCTCGATGCCCAGTTCCTTCATTATCTCGGCCATTTTCTCCTCTGCTGTCTTATTTTCTATCATATTGTCAAAGCTAAATTCAAAGTTCTTCATGGTGACTTCCGTTTCAGAGGCCATAGCTGCGCCAAGGGCAATTCTTCTCACGCGATCGACCAAATAGTCTAAATAAGCCCTGGTCGGCGCCCTAAAATAAAACCTGCAAATAGCCATCTCGGGAACGATATTTGGAGCATCGCCGCCCTTGTAAATTATTCCATGCATCCGTACTTCGGGTTTCACATGTTGTCTTAACATGTCAATGGCATGAAAGAAAAGTTGGACGCCGTTTAAGGCATTTCGGCCCTCCCAAGGAGCGCTTGCCGCGTGGGCCGGTTTTCCCTTGTAGCTAAATTCTATCGCGTCCATTGCAAGGCTTTTATATTTAACGTAGCTTTTATTTCCTGAAGAATGGATCATGATGGCTAAATCCAGGTCATCGAAGACGCCCTGTTCGGCCATTGTAACCTTCGCGCCGTTTGTCTCTTCGGCAGGCGTTCCTATAACGAGCAACTCTCCTTTTACTTCGTCAAAGACGGAAGCTAGTCCAATGGCCGCAAGCGTGGACATCGCTCCGTGGAGGCAATGGCCACAGGCATGGCCAATTTCTGGAAGCGCGTCGTATTCCACTAATAAAGCAACTTTTGCTCCTTCTCCATTAGATTTTGTAGCGCAAAAAGCCGTCGGAATACCTAAAAAGGGATATTCCACCTCAAAACCATGGCAAGAAAGAAGCTCCACATGTTTTTTACTGGACTGAAACTCGTGTTCTGAAACTTCGGGATGATTGGCCAAATAATCGCTCAACGTGATCGCTTCATCTGAGCAATTATCGATGGTTTTCTCTACCTTGGACAAAAGTCGTTCATAATAATGGTCATCCACAATAAGTGCTCCTCCTTCGTCAACTTTTTGAAAATAATAAATGAGAGGATATGTGTCTCCTCTCATTTATTTTTACCATATCAACAATCCAACGCCAAGTA
>JAAYTM010000038.1 GCA_012518015.1 Synergistaceae bacterium | reverse complement strand
TTTGCCTCTTTATTGCGGCCTTTCGCAAGTTCTTTGAGAACTGGATATAATTCCATGGCAAGTTTATCCCTATTGTCATACGTAACGGTGTAAACATGAACGTCATGCCTTGTCTTTATGGATTCGATGAAGGCGTCTCCCCTTAAAGCGATCGTTGCAATCAAGGGGGTATCGTGATCCAGTAGCTTTAAGATCAATTTTTTGAACAGGGGCGAGAAACATTCCATCTTTCCTATCTCGTCTATTACGATAAAAGCGTATTTGGGGTCGAAAAAAGGGATTTCTTTTAAGAATCGTTCAAAGTTCGCTACGCCTACGCCGTATTTGCTTACCCTATAGGGGCTTTTAATGTCGACGTGGGACATGATGAGTTTAGGACCGTGCAGGGCTATCGCTTCAAAGCCCATTCGCCTTCCGCTTTCCCTTATTTCTGCCGTGTAAAAGCCCACGCAGGGCAAATTGATCTGCTCGATCAGTCTAAATATCAGGGTGGTTTTTCCCACTCCGGGGCGGCCGGTGATGAGTATGTTCTTCGCGGGCATTGCGCTAATCGTTTGCCCTCCTTTATTAATATTTCCGCCTAAAATAAGACGAGCTGTTTTGAAGAAGGACGCGGAGCCTTTTTGGGCCGTTTTTGTGAAGGAGGCTCCTTTGGCAACGGTTTTCCGCCGATCGTTATGAAGTTTCTGGCCCGTTTAAGGGACGTGCCAAGCACCTTTAATCCCTGTTCGTCCAGGTAGCCTTCGCGCCTGGCTTTTATTATCTTTTTGGCCGTTTTCGGGCCGATGCCCGGCACCAGTATGAGCTTTTCGTAGGGGGCCTTCTTGATGTCAACGGGAAACAGATGCATGTTCCTCAAAGCCCAGCACATCTTGGGATCCATGTCTTGCGAGAGATCCTCAGAGCCTTCGAATATGTCTTCCGCCTTGAAGCCGTAAAACCTCATGAGCCAATCTGCCTGATATAACCTGTGTTCCCTCAAGAGTGGAGGTTGTTCTATCTGGGGCAAGATGTCGTTTGAGTTGATTGGGATATAGGCAGAGTAGTAAACTCGCTTTACCAGCTTATTCGCGTAAAGTTCGTGGGAAAGCTGAAGGATCGTTTTATCCGTTTCTGGCGTCGCCCCGATTATCAACTGCGTCGAAGCGGAGATGTGTTTTTCCAGCTCCAGTGTGTAATTTCTAGCAGATCTTAAAGCTCCAAGGATGTCATTTTTCGATTTTTCCGGAGCTAAAAGTCTTAAGCTGCCTTCCGTGGGAAGCTCGATGTTACAGCTTACCCTGTCTGCAAATCTAATAGCTTTTTTTACTAAGTCGAAAGAAGCGCCGGGGATGATCTTTAAATGGATGTATCCTTTAAAACCGTACACCTTTCTGAGGATTTGGACAGTCAAAATCATTAGTTCCATAGTGTAATCCGAATTTTTAAAGATACCTGAGCTTAAAAACAGACCTTCTATGTAGTTTTTTCTGTAGAGTTCGTAAGTCGCGTGTGCCAGTTCTTGAGGTTCAAAAGCCGCTCTTTCTATGTCGTTAGAGCGCCTGTTGTAACAATACAGGCAGTCGTTGATGCAGTAATTCGTAAAAAGCACCTTTAAAAGGGGCACATATCTCCCGCTGGCACAGGGGCTGTAGAAAATAAAGTCCCTCATGTCGTTGTGCAGTGCTTTTCTTTGAATTTCTTCTTTGCCCTTTCCGCACACCCTGTCGTATTTGGCGGCCTGGGCAAGTATCGCCAACTTCCTTTCGATTTTCATGGCCCTTGAAGATCTCCTTTTACAACTCCCTTTCATTTTTATCTTACTCCTTAACCTGTTTTGCGTCTAACTAAAAAATATTTTGCTTGTTGTGGCTGTTTGAAATGATCGTGGCAGCGAAGCAGTTCATGGTATTTCACGACAGGGGTCAGTTTATTGGAACGAGCAGATATTCTGACTGCTTTGCTATCGATTATAATTAAACGGGTAAATATCTATCTTTTGAGCATCATTGAAATATAGCATTACAAATTAAATAATTAAACTGCGCTTCCTTGACAAGAACGATAAGAATGTGATAGAAAGTAGCACAAAAGGAGGCGAGGTTGAGTGGCCGATGCCAGGCTGATAATTGCTTCCAACAGGTTACCCTTTACTGTGGTGGAGGAT
Organism: Synergistaceae bacterium; assembly: GCA_012518015.1. Classification (GTDB taxonomy): domain Bacteria; phylum Synergistota; class Synergistia; order Synergistales; family Acetomicrobiaceae; genus Acetomicrobium. The sequence goes on along the minus strand of JAAYTM010000038.1, from coordinate 8,520 downwards.
GAGGGAAAATTGGAGTTAAAGGCGAGTGCAGGAGGATTAGTGACGGGCTTGAGCGCCTATCTTGACTCGCTGCAGCACTCAGCTTTTACGGAGCTGGTTGAGTATGTATGGCTTGGATGGCCCGGGGCATCCATAAAAGACGAGCATAAAGATTACATAAGAGAAATTGCAGCCAGTAATTTCAATGCCCATCCTGTGTTCGTGCGAGAGGAGGCCATGGAGGCCTTTTATCACGGCTTCTGCAACAAAACGATATGGCCCTTGTTTCATTATTTCCCAAGTTACGTCGTCTACGAAAAGGAAAGTTGGGAATCTTATAAGGTGGTCAATGAATATTTTTGCGATGCCATCATGGAAGTGTTGCGCCCAAATGATATACTGTGGATCCATGACTACCATCTAATGCTGCTTCCCAGCATGATCAGGCGTAAGATGCCGGAAGCTTCCATCGGGTTTTTCCTTCACATTCCCTTTCCGTCTTATGAGCTCTTTCGCCTTTTGCACAAAAAATGGGCATCGGGGATATTGGAGGGGCTTTTGGGTGCAGACCTGATAGGATTCCATACTCACGACTACACTCAATATTTTTTGAGATCGGTGCTGCGCATATTGGGAATTGAAGCCAGCATGGGCAAAATGTTCGTGGGCGATAGGTTGGTTAAGGCCGACACATTTCCCATGGGCATAGATTTCTTCAGATTTCATAACGCCGTGAGCTCCAAAGAAACCGAAACAGAAAGGAAAAAGCTTGAAGATACTCTTTCGGGCCTGAAAACGATAATTTCGGTCGATAGGCTCGATTATTCAAAAGGGCTTTTAAACCGGCTCGAGGGTTTTGAACTTTTCCTAAAGGAAAACCCGCAATGGCACGAGAAGATGGTCTTACTGCTCGTCGTTGTTCCTTCCAGGATCGGCGTTGATCGGTATCAGGCCATCAAGACCAAAATTGACGAGATGGTTGGCAGCATTAACGGCAGGTTTGGAACGATCAACTGGATGCCCATCATATATAAATACGGCCACGTTCCGTTTCATCAACTGGTTGCCCTCTACAGCATGAGCGATGTCGCTTTAATTACGCCCTTGAGAGACGGAATGAACCTAGTATCAAAAGAGTACGTGGCCTCAAGGAAGGATATGCCGGGCGTGTTGATTCTAAGCGAGTTTGCAGGCGCTTCAAAGGAGCTGGGTGAAGCTATTTTGATCAACCCGAACGACAGGGAAGAGATTGCTTCTGCCATCCGGGAAGCGCTTGAAATGCCCTTAAAGGAACAAAAAAAACGAATTGGCGTCATGCAAAATAGGTTAAAAAATTACGACGTAGTCAAGTGGGCAACCAGTTTTATAGACGAATTAGAGGGCATTAAAAGTGAGCAAAAAAGGTTTCAAACCAGGATGCTTAATGCAAATGCAAAAAAAGAATTATTAGACACCTTCGAAAGGGCTAAACGGCGCATATTATTGCTCGATTACGATGGAACCTTGGTGCCTTTTGTAGGGGATCCCGCGAAGGCAGCTCCACCAGCCGAGCTTTTGAAGCTTCTGCAAGAGTTGTCTGAAATTGATGGGGTGGACATTGTGATTATAAGTGGCAGGGAAAGGGCTGTCCTTCAGTCGTGGTTAGAAGATCTTGACGCCGGCTTCGTGGCTGAGCATGGCGTTTGGATTAAAGAAAAGGGAAAGGATTGGGAGTTGCTCAGGCCTGTAAGCGCCGATTGGAAAAGAGAGCTACTTCCTCTGTTAATGCAATATGCTGATAAAGTTCCTGGTTCTTTCGTCGAAGAGAAGGAATATTCTCTAAGCTGGCATTATCGTAAGGCCGACCCCGAACACGCCGCAGATGTAGCAAGGGAGTTGACGGATATTTTGTTGCGATTTACTGCTAATACGAATGTTCAGGTAATGCAAGGCAGTAAAGTGATAGAAATTAGAAATGCTGGAATTGATAAGGGAAAAGCTGCTCTTTATTTCCTTTCGAAGGCGGATTACGATTTCGTCCTGGCCATAGGAGATGACAGGACAGACGAGGACTTTTTCCGAAGTTTGCCGCCTTCAGCTTGGACGATAAGAGTGGGAATGGTGCCTTCTAGTGCAAGATCTAATGTGATGAGTTATAAAGATGTTAGGAAGTTATTAAAGGAAATAAATAACTGCGCGAGGAGTGAAGGGTAATGGAGAAAGCATTTCGCTTTTTTTCCGAGGCTCATTGCGTCATGTTGCTTGGCATAAAATCAAGGAATCCAATTCAGCTACTTGAAGGTATTAAAAAGGTGCCCTCATCTTCGATATATTATCACACCCACAGATTTCTCCAACAGCATTATCGAGTTTCTCCCGAGCCTCCTAACGATTTTGCTTACTGGATAACTAATATTCTGGGACTAAGAGAGCTGGGAGAAAGCATTACAAGCGTAGATATCATTAACATAGACTCCCTGGAAGATCTCAGAAAGGAATATGTCACAAGACTTGAAAATCATATATTAAGCGGGGAATACATTAGCGATTGCATTGAGGGACATGAATTTCACTTTTTTGACTGCAAGACTTTTGTGTATCCCACGCCGTTCATCGCAAAAGACGTGGACGAGTTAAGGGAAGATCTGGAGAAGGTGCATATTAATTCACTTTGCTTTCATATTTTTGAGCCTAAATTGCGCTACCAAAGAAGAGAGAACGATTTTTCTGCCTGGCTGAGGAATATCGGAGAGGAAAAATTGGCTGATCAAATATCGAGGTTGGACCCTTACGCCTTTACTCTCGAGGGCTTGAGGCAGAAAATCATCAGAATATTGGGGAGAGATGATTGAAATGATGGCAAACATTAAAGATTATTCTTCAATAGTGGGACAAGCTGTTATCGATGAGCTATTTTTACTTGCCGATAAACTCAAGGGCAAGGTCATTCAGAATGTAAATTCCACTGCCGTAGGCGGAGGAGTAGCAGAGATTCTGTCTCGGATGATAAATCTTTTAAGACAACTCGGAGTGGATGCTCGTTGGGACGTAATTAAGGGTGACGAGAAGTTTTTTAACATTACGAAAAAGATGCACAACGCCTTGCACGGCGTTGACGTAGAGGTGTCGCTCAAAGAGCTCATGTACTTTCAGGAAGTTAACCGACAAAATGCCAAAGAAATGGATCTTTGCGGTGATATCTTGTTCATCCACGACCCTCAGCCAATTGCCCTGGTTGAACAGAAAGAGACCCTGGGCAAAAAGTGGGTGTGGAGATGTCACATTGATTTTACTACTCCCAAGGAAGAAGTTATGGCTTTTCTAAAGTTATATATCGAAAAATATGATAGCGCAGTGTTTTCAGCGCCGGCCTTTGCGAGGAAGTTGAGCATACCTCAAGTTTTGATCTCTCCCTCCATAGATCCCTTAAGCGATAAAAATAGGGAATTGCCTCAGGAAGTGATAAATTCCGTGTTGGATCGCTTCGGTATCGACAGAACTCGCCCCATAGTGACGCAAATCTCTCGTTTTGATTATTTGAAGGACCCCATAGGCGTTATCGAGGTGTATAAGAGGGTCAAAAAGCATATCGATTGCCAGCTCGTTCTTGCAGGCGGAGGCGCCACCGATGACCCGGAAGGAGCCAAAGTCCTAGAAGATGTTAAGAATGCCGCTGCAGATGATCCTGACATACATGTGCTGCTCCTTCCGCCTGCCAGCGATATCGAGATCAATGCGCTTCAAAGGGCTTCAAGCGTGATTTTACAAAAGTCGCTCAAAGAAGGATTCGGCCTCACAGTTGCGGAAGGTCTGTGGAAGGCAAAACCGGTGATCGCCTCGGCGGTTGGCGGAATCCCCCTTCAAATCGCACATAAATATTCCGGGATCCTCACCCACTCTATTGACGGAACGGTACATTATCTAAAACAACTTTTATATGAACCCGGCTATGCTCAAAGATTAGCCTTGAATGGCAAAGAACACATTAAAAACAACTTTCTCATAACAAGGCATATTCGCGACTATTTACTCCTCTTTTTGTCGTTATATCACGAAGACGATATAGTTGGTTTGAATGAAATGGGTCTTTAATGTTTGAGTTTTAAAGTGACGCGTGACGAGGGTGTTCACATTAGGTTTTGATCGATGATTTGAAGCGTCTTCGTGATGTCGTCGTGTATTACGCCGTCAGCTAAGTCGTCAAAGGGGGTAGGGGTTCTGTTTACGATGAAAAGTTTAGCGCCTCTTCGTTTGGCCATGACGGGGTATTGATTGGCAGGTGAGACTTCCAGGGATGATCCTAATACGAGAAAACAGCTGCATGTCATAGAAAGTTCATGAGCTTTTGCCAATGCCTCCTGGGGAAGGAGTTCTCCGAACAACACGACTTTTGGTCTCAGGGCACCGTTGCACTCAGGGCACTCGATTTGATCTAGAAGCGTGACGCTGTCGAATGTCCTTCCGCAGAGCGAGCAAAGAACCTCTCGAAGGTTCCCGTGAAGCTCGTACACTTTCGCTGACCCTGCCTGTTGGTGCAGGCGATCTACATTTTGGGTTATGATGCCTAAAAGCAATCCCTCACGTTCCCATTTGGCAAGAATTTCATGTCCTTTGTTCGGTTTGACCCCAAGCAGCGCTTGGATTCTGTAGCGGTAAAATTCATAAAATTCCTCAGGATTGTGTCTCATCGCTTCTATCGAAGCCAATTGTCTAGGATCACGGTTTTTCCATAGCCCTTGGTCACCGCGAAAGTCGGGCAACCCCGAAGCCGTGCTCATCCCTGCGCCAGTTAAGACTACCACCTCTTTTTTCCTTAGGTGATCCGCAATGCGTTCTAATACATCCATTTGTACTTCACCCTTGAAGAAAATATTTGTAGACAATTTGCGAAAAATATAGCTGAAAACCAGTCATACTTTTGCTTTGTTTCACTTGGTTTACTGCAATGTACAGTATAGTATGTAAAAAGGGACTAAGCAAGCAATAGGAAAGGTTACTCTGCAACAAAAAGGACTACCCTAAGGTTTTCTCAAAGTATTTGTGAAAATAAACAGGAGGGTTGATGATTTTGTCACTTAAAATGACCTTTTACGATGGGACGAATTGCATTGGTGGCAATAAGATACTGCTGGAAGACAGCGGAGTGGGCCTTTTCATGGATTTTGGCACCAACTTTAAGGCCGAAGGAATGTACTTTGACGAATTCCTCCAGCCCCGAAGCACCTTTGGATTCATGGATCTACTGGTCTTTGGCATGCTGCCCCCGCTTATGGGCATTTATCGTTCCGACCTAGAGTATCCCGGCGTATGGGAAAGATTCTCCGGCCATCCGCTGTTCAAAGAGATAGAAGCACAGGGAGTTCTCCTTTCCCATGCCCATTTTGATCACTGCGGGTATCTTTCCTATCTCAGGGAGGACATTCCGATATTTACTAGCATCACTAGTGCAGTTGTTTGCAAGGCCTTGCAGGATACAGGTGGGGGAGCCAGATTACAGGAAATATGTTATACGGCTCCGCGGGAATTAAAGGATGACTTGCTGAAAACGACCCACTACAAGAAGGTACCGTACTGTCAGCGTCCCTATCATGTCTTCGGTAAGGATATCATACCCCCCGCTGCGCATAAATTTTGGGAACGTTGCAGTACTTCTCGGGAGTTGGACTGCCGGCAGTTAGAGGGATGCGGGGACGTTGCTGAGATAGCAAACCTTGAGGTGCGCTTCTGGCCCGTCGATCACTCCATACCTGGCGCAGGGGCTTTTGCTGTGAAAACTTCGGCGGGTTGGGTGGTATATACTGGAGATATCAGGCTCCATGGTAAACGAGGGTGTCTGAGCGAGCGCTTTATTAATGAAGCTGCCAAGCTCAAACCCAGGGCGCTCATCTGCGAGGGAACGCACCCCATGGTTGAGAGACCAGTAACGGAGGAACAAGTGGCCGCCAACTGTTTTCAGGTTGTAAAGGAGACCAACGGCCTGGTGGTGGCTGACTTCGGCCCCAGGAATGTCGAGCGGCTGCTGTCGTTTCTGGAAATAGCCAGGGAGACTGACAGATTGCTGGTTCTCACCCCAAAGGATGTATATTTGCTCGAAGCCCTGCGTGCGGCGGATGAACTCTCTGTTCCTGACCCCTACAAAGATGACAGAATAGCCCTATATGCTCGTCCCAAGGCTGTGCGCCAAAAGTGGGAGGAAGAGTTGCTTGCCATGTTTAGGGAGCGCGCCCCCGAAAGGTTGATGGATGCAGGAAGGGTTAAAGCTGAGCAGGGAAGCTTAATTCTGTGTTTCTCCTACTACGACTTCCACGCCTTGCTGGATATCGAACCAAAATGCGGGACTTACATCTACTCCTCTAGTGAGGCTTTCAATGAAGAGATGCTACTTGATCACGAAAAGGTATGTAACTGGATAAAATTCTTTGGTTTCAAACTGTACGGCGCTTTGGGCAAGGACAGAGAGAAGTCGGGGTTTCATGCCAGCGGCCACATCCACGGCCCAGGGATAGAAGAATTGGTGGAAACGCTGCAACCCGAGGTTCTTGTTCCTGTGCATACAGAAAATACTGAGTTTTTCCGTCGCTTTGATGGGCTGACCAGGGTGATTGTGCCACACCAGGGACTTTCCCTGGAGTTAGACTAACTAATGTTCTTACAATGCTTAAAATAGCCTTTACGAAAAAATGTGATTGAAGTGCTGTTCAGAGTTATAATTAATACGTAAATTAACTATAAAAACATAAGGCAAGTTTTTGTGGGTTAGGAGGTGAGTCAAAAGACTGAGAGGACGTTACCTGGAAAACAGGCAGAAGAGCCAGACTATAACTTATTGAAGGAGTTGGTGCGGTAGTCTAAGACGGTACGTTATGTACCATGTTTTCCGAGTTGTCGGCCTTCCTCGCAAGTCAAGGAGATGGCTGCCAGCCGATAGGGCATAGCGGGAAACGGTTATGCCTCCCATCTTTGGAAAGGAAAACAAATGAGTGTGCCTATCCGAGGAGGGGGAGTAAAGTGTATAACTGCTACAATGGGAAGATCTTAAATGTGAATCTTACCGAAAAGAAGTACTGGGTCGAGCAAATTCCGGATGAATGGGTTTTAAACTACATAGGCGGAGAGGGATTTGGAGCTAAATACCTTTCCTTGAACCTTCCAGAAAACGTAGATCCTTTAAGTGAAGATAACAAGCTTCTGTTTATTTGTGGTCCTCTTACCGATACCAAGGCGCCTTCTTGCGGGAGAACGGTAGTGATGTTCAAGTCGCCTTTGACTGGGACGATCGGGGCAGCCAATGCGGGCGGAGCATGGGCGCCGCAGCTTAAAAGGGCAGGTTACGATATGCTCGTGATACACGGGCGCGCCGAATCGCCAACCTACATTTTCATCAATGATGACGAAGTGACCTTTCACTGCGCGGAAAAACTCTGGGGTAAAAGCACCGGTCATACCGAGGAGGCCATAAGAAAGGAGACCGGAAATCCCAAAGCGGAGGTTGCCTGTATCGGAGCTAGCGGCGAAAGGCTTGTCCGATACGCTGCAGTTATGATGGGGAATGATCATGCTGCAGGTCGTGGAGGCGGTGGCGCCGTGATGGGGTCCAAAAACCTAAAGGCCGTTGCCGTTTACGGTTCAGCCGATCGCCTTCCTGTTCATGACCCCGGAAGGTTTGATGCCGGTGTTAAAAAAGCCATCCAAGAACTTTATGCCGAAGCTTTTGTAAGAGATGAATTAATGAAATACGGGACTCCATCTTTTTTCGATTCAATGAACGCGCTTGGCCTGGTGCCAGCATATAATTGGCAACGCACTACAACAGATTTCGACAAAGAGATCGGATATGAAGCTTATCACAGAAAGTTAGAGGTAAAACAGGACCGTTGTTACAACTGTCCCATAGGTTGCGTGCGCAGGACGAGGATTCCTGAAGGGAAGTACAAAGGACTTTCTGGTACAGGCCCGGAATATGAAACCGTTGCGGCTTTCGGGCAAAAATTGGGCAACACTGATCTTTATTCCATCACTGTTGCGAATTACATTTCTAACGACGCTGGGCTTGACGTCATATCTGCTGGCCAAGTGATCGCTACAGCGATGGAATGGTACGAAAAGGGCATAATTGACGCTACGACCACCGAGGGCTTAGAACTTACCTGGGGAAATGGAGACGCCATAGTGGAGCTTGTGGAACGCATTGCATTGCGAAAAGGGGCATTTGCAACACTTTTGGGGGAAGGGTCTCTCCGAGCAGCGAAAGAAATTGGAGGGGATGCAGAGAAATACGTCATGCACGTGAAGGGCCTTGAAATGGCTGCTGACGGAGTCAGGGCCAGCAAGGGCGAAGCCTTGTCGCACATGATTTCGCCCCGTGGGGCGGACCATTTGAGACCCTATGGCGCAATAATCGATGCCTTCGGCTATTTGGAAGAAGAGGTGGGGGTATTTGAGCACGTTGATCCCCTTAGCGAGGAGAATAAGGCATGGGTCAAACCTTTAGAAGAATATTTCATGGCGACCAACTTGCTGGGTGTATGTTTGTTTACGAGCATAACTCTTGCTATAAAAGCA
>JAAYTM010000037.1 GCA_012518015.1 Synergistaceae bacterium | reverse complement strand
TCCGCTCCGCTTGCACTTGGTTTTGGGATAGATAGCCCCGAAAAAGTAAAAGCTGTAAAAAATTACACAGATGGCATAGTCATAGGAAGCGCAATAGTTAACATCATAGCCGAAAATTCAAGCTTGGGAAGGGAAGCCCTCAAGGAAGAAATATCAACATTTACATCAACCCTTCTAAGGGTCCTCAAAGAACCCCCTTGTCAATAAGAAGCTCCGGGGTTGTAGGTATTAAAAAGGCGAGGAAGGGATCCTCGCCTTTTTGTTTGCTAAAAGATCGCGTAATCTGTATCCTTTGGATCACATACAAACATGTGTCCCGGTGAATGAGTTATAGCAAAGGGAGGTTTGCTTGCCATTAGAGCTGCCTGTGGCGTCACGCCGCAGGCCCAAAATACCGGCACCTCACCCGGATTTATTGTGACAGGATCGCCAAAGTCTGGTTTGTTTATGTCCTTTATCCCAATGATGGAAGGTTCGCCTATGTGCACAGGGGAACCATGGACGGCTGGGAAACGACCTGTTGTCAAAACTGCCTTGGGCACTTGATGAGCCGGAATGGGCCTCATGCTCACGACCATGGGACCCGAAAGCTTTCCTGCCGGAACGCACTGGATGTTAGTTATATACATGGGAACGTTGCAGCCGCATTCGATGTGACGAACGGGGATGCCGGCATCGAGCAATGCCGATTCAAAGGTAAAAGAACAGCCTAAAAGAAAAGCCACGAGATCATCGCGCCAGTAAGAGGTTATATCTGTTGGCTCTTCTAAAAGCTCCCCTTTTTCCCAAACCCTGTATTTGGGCAAATCAGTCCGCAAGTCTGCTCCTTTTGCCACAAGCTTCGGCTCTGGATCCCCTGGTTCAGTTATATCAAGCACCGGACAGGGCTTCGGATTTCGTTGTGCAAACACGAGAAAATCATAAGCCCAATCCTTTGGCAGTATAACCAGATTTGCCTGGACGTGTCCTTTAGCCATTCCAGCAGTAGGGCCTGTCCACTCTTTCTTCCTTATGGCTAATCGAACTTCTTGCGGACTTTTTTGAGCGTAATCTATAGCCTTCATAGCTTTATCACCTCAGACATTGGCCTAATCTTTATGCCGGCTGCCTCCAAACCTTTCCTTATCTCAGTGGCCATTTGAACTGCCTTGGGCGAGTCTCCGTGCAGACATATGGAATGAGGCTTAAGATCGATGATATGGCCATCGATGGTCTCAACCTTCCCTTCCTTGACCATGCGGACCACCCTTGCTACGGCCAACTCAACGTCATGTATCATAGAACCAGGAACTTTGCGCGGTACCAATGTCCCGTCTGCTTGGTAAGCCCTGTCGGCAAACGCCTCGGCAGCATATGGCACCCCGACTTCAGCAGCTGCTTTATCGAACTCGGAATTTGCTAAGCCAAGCAAAATTAACCCTTCACCAGCATCCTTCACGGCCTGAGCTATTGCAACCGCTAAGGCATTATTTTTGACAGCTTGATTGTAAAGCGCTCCGTGAGCCTTGACGTGCTGTAATTTAATTCCCACGGCGTTACACACCGCTTGCATTGCACCTATTTGATACAAGGTGTAGGCATAAACTTCATCGGGCGTCACATCAATATTTCTTCGACCAAAGCCCATTAAGTCCGGGTAACCTGGATGAGCTCCTACGGCCACAACTTTTTCCTTGGCAGCCTTCACAGTCGTGAGCATCACGACGGGGTCACCAGCATGAAATCCACAGGCAATATTGGCTGAACTCACAAATTGCAAAACGGACTCATCATCGCCCATCTTCCAAGCTCCAAAGCTTTCGCCCAAATCGCTGTTTAAATCTATGACATACATTGAACACACCTCCTAAAGACAAATCTATTCGAGCTCTTCTACAGTTACATCATAAGTTTTTCCATCTATTTTAAGCATCCAATGGTAAATTCCCTTATCCTTCGGTTCTTTTTTTGGGAAGACTCTGCGAGATCTATAGGAAGCTCGAAGCTTTAGCAACTCTTTTATTTGTTCTCTTTCAGCTCTTGTAGCAGCGATCGATTCCTCCAAAGATATAGCCTTAAAACTTACGCTTTGTCCTGGTATACGCTGCGCCAAAGTGGCTATATCGGGAGTACACAAAACAGCTATTTTGGTGTAACCTCCCGTAGTTTGCCTATCTGCCAACATGCATATAGGTCTGCCGTGACCCGGCACTTGAACAGCACCTAATGGAATAGCATCTGAAATGATGTCAGCACCGGATTTATGCTCTATCGTCTCTCCCTCGAGCCTATAACCCATCCTATCGGCTTCATTCGTTATCTTATATTCCGACTCTAAAAAAGTCTTTATGCCCTTCTCCGTGAAGGCGTCATCCTGGGGACCTAAAACCACACGTAAGGGCAAATCCGGCCCTCTTTCGGGCCTTAAATATTCGGGACAAATGAAATCGGCAGCAAGCCATGTTAGAGGTTTTAAAGGACCTGTTGAAATCTCATCTCCTGCCTTTAGAGCTCTACCTTCTAGCCCTCCTACGTTAGCTCTTAAATATGTAGATTTGCTTCCCATTATTAAAGGTACATCGATGCCACCGGAAATGCAAAGATACGATCTACAGCCTTTCTCCTTAGGAGAAGTTACAGAAATTACGTCTCCTGCCGTAACTTTTATCGATTGCCATAAAGGCGCTTCAATTTCGTTTATGGTAAATTCTATTTCTGCTCCCGTTAAAGCTATGAGGCCTTCGCCTTCCGCCACGGTAAGCGTGGGTCCCATCACTGTGATTTCTAACGCCGCTTCCTGAGGATCGTTTCCAACCAATATGTTCCCAATCTTTAAGGCTTGAGGGTCCATAGCCCCTGCCACCGGCATTCCTTTACCCTGATACCCCCAACGGCCTAAATCCTGGACGGTCGTAAGAAGTCCCGGCGTCGATACTTCAAAGATCATTCAGCCTCACCACTTTTCGGAAAAATTTCAGGCTTGTATTCCCTGGCTGCAACTTTAGCTGCTATTTCATCGTATTCTTCTTTGGCAATGCTTTGAAACCTAACCCACATTCCTGCATCGATTAAAAAAGGCGGTTCGCCCTCGGGGTCAAAAAGCCTCAAGGGTGTCCTTCCTATTAACTGCCATCCACCCGGGCTTTCTATGGGATATATCCCCGTTTGTTTTCCAGCTATTCCAACACTTCCTGCCGGAATAACCTTTCGCGGCTCTTTTAGCCTAGGCGTGGCAAGGGTTTCGTCCATGCCACCAAGGTAGGAAAAACCAGGCGTAAAACCCAACATATAACAGTAGTAGTCTGGCGCTGTATGTCGGCGTATTATTTCTTCTTCTGTAAGGCCCGTGTGGCTTACCACATTTCCCATGTCGGGGCCAAATTCACCACCGTAACATACCGGGATTACTATGGTAAGTCCTCCTTCCGAAATTTCACCTTTGGTTTTCTGGGCCAAAATTTTTAGCCTTTCAAAGAAAGGTCCTACATCTTCTACTTCCACAGGGTCAAAATAAACCGCCAAAGATCGGTAGGTTGGAACCATCTCCACAATACCGCCAAGCTGGGCACATTCGATGTATCGACGAAGCTGCTGCACTTTGGCATTCGTTTTCATATCTATGCTGTCCCCAAATTCCACAATTACAGCGCTATCGCCCGCATATAGGATCTTTGGTTCAAGATATTCAGCCACTTAAACACACCTCTTAATTCGCTAAACTTAAAAATAAAGGCAAAGAGCCATCAGATTTGGGCCCTTTGCCTTTTGAAAGCTATTTAAACATCGTAAAGATTCTGCCAAGCGATATGATACCCATCCACAGGGTTATCGCCACCATGAAATAACCGGCAACCGTAAGCCAAATGGGGTGTTTGTACTCTCCTACTACTTCCTTTTTATGTGCGGCTAACAAGACGGACAAAAGTGCCAAAGGAAGGATCAAACCATTGACTGAACCAGCGAAGATCAACAGTGTAACTGGTTGTCCAACTGTTACGAGAACTATAGTCGAAGTCACAATAAAACCAATAATCCACCAACGGTTATTCCTCTGGATGGCCTTAAACAAGGTCTGCAAGAAAGATATTGAGGTAAAGGAGGCACCCACGACCGATGTTATCCCGGCTGCCCACAAGATGACACCAAACATCCTATAACCAATTTCGCCCGCTCCGAGTCTAAACGCAGAAGCAGGGGGATTGGATGGATCCAAAGTATGACCCGCCCACACCACTCCGAGTATTGCCAAAAAGAGCAGTATCCGCATAATTCCCGTTATTATGATCCCGTTTGTCGCCCCGCGAGTGACATCTTTAACGCTCTCAATGCCACAAATCCCTGCATCTAGAAGCCTATGAGCACCGGAGAAGGTGATGTAACCTCCAACGGTACCTCCAACTAGTGTAATGATGACCATCCAGTCAATTTGAGATGGCATGAAAGCCTCTCTTACAGCAACTCCAACGGGGGGTTTGGTAACAAATGCTGTATACAAGACAAGAGCAATCATGATGAACCCCAATACCTTGGTAAATTGGTCCATGGCACGACCCATTTCCTTAGACAGAAACAACATAATTCCAATACACGCACTGATAATGGCTCCCCATGCAATGGGCAATCCGGTAACCACATTCAAGCCCATCGCAGCTCCCGCAACATTGCCTATGTTAAACACCAGGCCACCTAGGGCAACCAAAAAGGCGATGAGATACCCAAGACCTGGAAACACCTTGTTTGCCACATCCTGAGCACGCATCTCAGAAACAGCTAATATTCGCCAAACATTTAATTGCACGACTAAATTGATGATTATGGATACGACGATAGCAAAAGCAAAAGAAGCCTTTAATTGGCTGGTAAAAACAGCCGTCTGCGTCAAAAATCCAGGCCCTATGGAGGCCGTAGCCATTAAAAATGCAGCTCCTAACAAAATGCTCAGTGTTTCTTTCCTGCTTCTTTGGTCAGCGCTACCGACTGATTCATGTTGTGTCACGCTCTCCACCTCCTGTAGATCTTGTCAAGCTCTTTGTGAAAGTATCTGCTCAAAAACTTCGGCAAACGCCTGATAAGCCTCATCACCATATAAATAAATGGCGATCTCTTTAAGCGAGGTCTCTTCCTCCTCTTCTATGTAGTAAATCATCTCTTCTAACATTGCTCGCGCGCAAACGTCATAAGACACGGCTCCTACACCTGTTCCAAGTGCAGGAAGGGCAACACGCTCAATTTTAAGTTCGTCGCATCGTATAAGGACATTTTGCGTAGCCTCACGAATTATCCTCTCGCTTGTTTTGAAATCTTGACCCATAACGACAGCATGAATGACATAATCAACCTTTAAATTTCCAGCACCAGTCACTACGGCCTCGCCTATCTTAACAGGCCCAATTGACACCGCTTCCTTTTCTATCTCATCACCTCCCTTTCTTTTTATAGCTCCTGCGACACCGGAACCCATCCAAAGGTGATTATTTGCAGCATTTACAATGGCGTCGCCGTCATAAGCCGTTATATCACCATTGCAAAGCCTTATCATG
>JAAYTM010000036.1 GCA_012518015.1 Synergistaceae bacterium | reverse complement strand
GGTGGAAAAATATGGCGTGGACACTGCCTTTTTCAGCACTAACTGTGGAATGCAAGAACCGTTAATAAAGGCTGTCATGACGACAGGTGCCCTCTTCCCGGAGCAGTGCTGTCCCAGCCCTTATCACGGATATCCTGGGTCGCTCGGGATAGAGATACCCCCAGATAAAGCTGGAGATGTGGAATTCATCTTAAAAGCCATTGAAGAAAAGGTTGTCGAAGCAGGCAGGGCAGGAAGATTTGCGACTTGGAAAGTTCCCGCCAACATGGCATTTACCTATGCTTCAACTGAGTATGCCTTTGATGTCGCCGATGGCAAAGTATCGGGATACGATAGAGCTCATATGGAAAAGCTGCTTTATAAGTATTTTGGAGAAGAGTCCAGGATAAGATCGTACGAAAACGTCGAAGCTGGAGTAAAAGCAGATAACTTCTTGCTCATCGTTGGGGAGTCGATAATCTTTGGCGCAAATAAATAGAGAGCATACGTTTAAACAAAGACATTAAAAGCTCTAGCGGGGTTGCTCGCCTGTGAGCGACCCCGCTACGTTGTAGCTTACTTTATCTGAAGGAGGGAGGAATTTCTTAATGGAAGCTCCCCGTCTGGAAATGCGAGATATAAGCAAGGAATATTTCGGCAACAAGGTTTTGCGCTCAGTGAATCTTTCTGTTGCCCCCGGCGAGATTCACGGCCTAGTCGGTGAGAATGGAGCCGGAAAATCAACGTTAATGAATATCTTGTTTGGGATGCCAGTCATAAGAAATACGGGAGGTTTTGAAGGCAGGATTTTTATCGATGGAGAGCCGGTAGAAGTAAACTCGCCCTATGATGCTCTGGAATTAGGCATCGGCATGGTGCATCAGGAATTCATGTTGTTGCCCGGGCTGACCATAACGGAAAACATAAAGATAAATCGTGAAATCGTTAAAGACAACTTATTGAGCAAGTTGCTGGGAAAAAAACTTGGAATCCTTGATTTTGAAAGAATGAGAAGGGATGCAAGGAAAGCGTTGGATCGGGTGGAGTTAAATATCGATGAAATGTTGCCCGTCCTTGGATTGCCCGTTGGATTCATGCAGTTTATCGAAATTGCCCGAGAGCTGGATAAAGACTCACTGAGACTGCTGATCCTAGATGAGCCTACAGCCGTACTGACGGAAAAAGACGCCGAAACGCTGATAGAGGTAATGAAAAAGCTCTCCAGAGAAGGCATTTCTATCCTTTTTATAACTCATAGGTTAAATGAGGTCTTGCGGGTGGCCGACAATATCACTGTTCTCAGGGATGGCGAAGTGGTCGGAAAGCTTCCATCGTCGGAAGCCACCATTGAAGTCCTCGCAGAACTCATGGTTGGACGTAAAGTCGATATATCAGCTCGAGCTCGCAGGGGTTTTGAAGAAGACGCGAAACCGATACTCACGATTAAAGACCTTCACGTCGATATGCCGGGAGAAAGAGTTTCGGGCTTGTCTTTAAATGTTCAAGAGGGAGAGATATTGGGGATAGGCGGATTGGCCGGTCATGGGAAAATAGGAATCGCCAACGGCATCATGGGATTATACCCTGCCAGAGGTTATGTTCACGTTGCAAACTATGGCGAAGTTGAACTTAACTCTCCGCTTTCGGCGCTCAGCAGCGGCATGGCCTTTGTCTCAGAAGATAGGCGAGGAATGGGACTTCTTTTAGACGAAACGATAGAGCTCAACATCGCTGTCCAGGCTTTATTGAGCCGAGGCAAGTTTCTTAAAAAATATTTATTTAACATGATAGACAGAGAGTCAATCCGGAAACACGCACTTAAAATGATTAAAGATCTGGATATACGCTGCACCGGTCCAAATCAAATAGTAAGGCGTCTAAGTGGAGGCAATCAACAAAAGGTCTGCATAGCCAAAGCACTCACCTTGGAACCTTCGATTCTTTTTGTCTCTGAACCGACACGTGGGATTGATGTGGGCGCTAAAAAAATCGTACTCGATCTGCTTTTGCAGCTGAACCAGGAGCTGGGAGTCACAATTATCATGACATCTTCCGAACTTGCCGAGCTTCGTTCTATTTGCGACCGGATTGCCATCATTTACAGAGGTCGCCTGCAGGGTATCCTTCCCGTTGACGCAAGCGACAAAGAATTTGGCTTAATGATGGCAGGGGAACTTTCGGCTGTTAAAGAGGGGGTATTTTGATGACTTCGGGTGATTTCAACGAACATAGCTTATGGCAAAGGATAAAAGAAGGCGTCGCAAGTTTTGGAGTAGCCAGATCCATAATACTCCTTTTTTTGATCATCCTTTTAATTGCCGCACTGATCTTAGATCTTCCCATGGATCAGATACTTTCGAGCATGCTGAGTCGTTTCGGAATGAACGGCATCCTGGTTTTGGCCATGATTCCAACGATAAGATCAGGGACAGGTCCAAATTTTGGCCTTCCATTGGGAATTTCCTGTGGCCTAATTGCGGCCGTGCTCAGCATAGAACTTGATTTAAGGGGTTTTCAGGCCCTTTTCTTTGCGGTTGGTCTGGGTGGAGCGTTAGGTGCCATAGCAGGTTATTTGTATGGTTTACTGCTCAATAAGGTCAAGGGGCAGGAGATGACGGTGGGAACATATTTTGGTTTTTCAATCGTTTCGTTGATGTGCATTTTTTGGTTCTTGGCGCCCTTTAAAAGCCCTGAAATGATTTGGCCCTACGGAGGAAGTGGCCTACGTGTAACTATAGCCTTGGAGGGCCGTTTCGACAAGGTTTTAAATAATTTTCTTGCCTTTGATGTCTTTGGTGTCACAATACCGACGGGATTGCTGCTTTTTTACGGAGCTTTTTGTTTAATAGTGTGGCTTTTTATGCATTCTAAAACCGGAGTGGCTCTTTCGACGGTGGGAGAAAGTCCTCGTTTTGCAGAATCCTGCGGTCTTTCCATAGATCGTTATCGCACTATAGGCTCCGTAGTTTCTCAAGCCTTGGGGGCAGTTGGCATCATCGTATATGCCCAGACATTTGGTTTTTTGCAACTTTACATGGCCCCTCTTTTCATGGCCTTTTTTGCTGTGGCATCCATACTAATAGGAGGAGCAACCTTGAATCGAGCGACCATCTGGCATGCCACGGTAGGTTGTTTTCTTTTCCAGTCGATCCTGGTTGTTTCTATGCCCGTTGCTAACCTGATCATATCTGAGAATCTTGCTGAGGTCGCAAGGATAATAATAAGCAACGGCATCATCCTTTATGCATTGACACGCCGGGAAATCGGAGGTGGCGCCTAATGGCTAAAGATGAAAAAGTTCTCTCTTCGACTTCAAACAACATGCATGAATCGCAAAAAAATCAATTCGAGCTGAAGTGGTTTTTGCGCAAAAATATCGTGCCCGTTTTTTTCTTTGTGCTGTGCGTCATTGGCGGTTACTACAGCGGATTACCGCTGCCTTTTTTACTCAATGAGATCATCACTCGGATGGCCCGAAACAGTTTTTTAGTGATCTCCCTCATAATTCCTGTTTTGGCCGGCATGGGACTAAACTTCGGCATCGTATTAGGGGCCATGGCCGGGCAATTTGCCTATGTCGCCACGGTAAATTGGCAAATGGCAGGACTGACTGGCTTTACGACGACTGCACTTTTATCTATACCCTTAGCCATTTTGTTTGGCTGGTTAACGGGAATTCTTTTTAACCATACAAAGGGAAAGGAAATGATCACGGGAATCATATTGGGATTTTTTGCAAACGGCATCTACCAGTTGATATGTCTTTACTTCATGGGAAACATCATACCCATAAAAGTTCCATCGATGCTCATTCCCGGCAGTATAGGACTGAGGAATACTTTGGATATTAAGCCCATGCAATACGCCCTGGATAACCTTTTGAAAATACAGGTGAAGATCCCGGGCCACGTTTTCCCGGTGTCAATACCCGTTGCAACTTTCCTGGCGATTTTGGCCTTGTGCCTCTTTACGCATTACATTGTAAAAACTAAGCTTGGCCAGGAGTTTAGAATAGTGGGACAGGACATGCATGTTGCAGAGGCATCAGGCATCAACGTGGATAGAGTCAGGATTATCGCTGTTATCCTTTCAACAATATTAGCCGGCCTTGGACAAGTTATTTTTCTACAGAACTTGGGCAACATCAATACCTATGGAAGTCACGTCCAGGTTGGCACTTTCGCCGTTGCAGCCATACTGATTGGAGGTGCATCTGTTAAAAAGGCCACAGTTGGCCAAGCTTTGCTCGGAACGCTTTTGTTTCATACCCTTTTTATAGTGTCTCCCCTTGCAGGAAAAAACCTTGTCGGAGACGCAATGATAGGGGAGTACTTCAGGGTTTTTGTGACATACGGAGTAATAGGCGTTGCCTTGGCGCTTCACGCCTGGCAGAGCTTACAAGAACAAAGAAGAATAGCATTGCTTAAAGCTGATATCAGTGGAGAATAAAAAATATCGATTAATCTGGACAAGACGAGCTTTTACTGAACCTTTGTGTACGCTTTTGAACGAAACCATCGATTTGACTAAAGGACGCATTTCGTACATAATTATACTAAGCTAAAAAAGATAGGTGATGCTAATGTCTGGATTAACGCCAAGAAAAGAAGATTACATTAAGGCCATATATAAGCTCAGCGAAAGAAACAGGGCAGTACGCGTAAAAGATATTGCTCAAGTCATGGGTGTGAGGGCTCCAACCGTTGTAGGGATAGTTTCCATGTTAAAAGAAGACGGATACGTTGAGCAAGAGCCATACGGATATCTCGAGCTTACCGCCTTGGGCAGGGAAAAGGCCAAGGCATTAATTCATAGAGAACAACTGATTTACAAATTCTTTGAAGACGTCTTAAAGCTACCAAGCGACGAGGCAAAAGACAACGCTTGTGCCATAGAACATTATATATCGCCCGTCTGTCTTGAACGCCTTCTTTTCTTTATAGAATTTATATCTACCTGCCCTCACGTCAAGCCCAAGTTCTTGGAGCACTTCAGTAAGTTCATAAATGATGGCGACGATATAAACCTCGCCTGTGTTGCCTGTTGCTGCCACGAGATGTCTCAAGAAAGCGAAGTTGCTCAATAACCCTTTTCAAGGGGATTGCGGCCAGGTTTTGCAGGTTCCTTATTTTTAAATTGCCGTCGAATGTATTATACTAATGCTAACGTTTAGCGAAGAAGGGAGATCTGTTTTTGCGAAAGTTTCTTCCCTTAATTATTGTGTCGTTCCTTGCTATCCTTTCTATAGGTCTTACCAGTGTCGAAGCTTCGCCGCAAAGCGTAGATACCTTGTTTGTGGCGAAACAATGGAAGGCCTTGGATGAATACTTCACAGTTCACAAAGACTACTTATCGCCTCGAGAATGGTCCCTTTATGCCAATGCGCTTTGGTTCCAGAGTAGGTATGCCGAAGCCCTGGATGTGCTGCTTGAGATACAGGATAAATTCCCCCCTTCGGTAAAGCCTTACGGCGAATTTTATATGGCCCTTGCATTTGAAAGAACTAATCGGCAAGAAGAGGCAAGAGCCTTGCTTTACAAGCTTTGGCCTGTTTCTCCTCGAGCGCTTCGTTTTTATGTAGCCTACGGGCTTTTTCGAACAGAGGAAAATATTGAAAAGGAAAAATGGGGAAGGGCCATGATGTCAGCCGCCTCGGACGATGCCCAAAGGGTGCAAGCTTTGACTGCGCTGTTTTCCATAGATTCGGCCGGGCTCGAAGAAGCATTCGCGCTGCTTGATATTCAACCACAAAATTCGACTGCTTTGAATTTTTTAAAGCGGTTTCCCGAGGACATCGATGCTCGAATTCCCTTTTACCTCGGGTACGCTGCCTTTTTAAAAGGCAACTATAAAGAGGCAGAGGCGCTACTTAAAAAGGTCGACGAAAGCCCCCCTCATTGGCATAAGGCTTATTACTACCGCGCTTACTCCAACTACAGGCTCAGAAACTACGAAGAGGCAGTCACGCTTTGGCACAAACTTGCCACAGGCGGTCGTGATTTTGCCCTGGCTTCCGTCGAAAGACTTGCAATGCTTGCAAGCAAAGGAAACGCAAAGGCCATGGAGGTCTTGAAAATATTGGCAGGACCGGATGGTGAAGTAGCTAGGGCTGCCTTATATCACCTCATCTCATACTACGAAGATATCGGTGACGAGGCAACTGCGCGCGCGCTGACGGATCGGCTTCTTTCAGGAGAAGATGATTTTTATTCGATGAAGGTCTTGTGGCGAATGGGGTGGAAAGCATGGAAAAATGAAGATCACTTGAGGGCAGCCGAGCATTTTAAGCGGGCAAGCGCTTACGACGGAGATGATCTTTGGACCGCGAGGACGCTTTATTGGGCTGTACGCGCCTTTGAGAGCTCGGGAAATGCAAAAGAAGCCGAGGCGCTAAAAAATAAATTAAAAGTTAACTATCCATTGTCCTATTATGGGCTTTTAGTCGAAGAAATAGAAGGCAAAATCATAGACGGCCTCCCCGAGGAATTTCAGAGCAAGCCAAGTCAAATGGAGGCTTGGGGTTTCATATTTTGGGAAAGCAGGATCTTATCTCAAAGTCGCGATATTGCAGCTCGCTATAGGAGTTCACGACTTTACAGCTGGCTTGGCAACTTCGACCTTGCCTATAACGTAGCAAGGCCGCTGGAGTACTCGATAAAAGGTGACGGACCCATATCCAGAGGCTTACTGGAGGTCTTGTATCCCACTCCTTTCGAGGTTGAGGTGCAGGCGTCTTGCGAAAAATTTGGCGTAGATTCCAACGTCATCTGGGCCATAATGAGGCAGGAAAGTGCTTTTAATCCTAACGCGACAAGTTGGGTGGGCGCAAGCGGCTTGATGCAACTCATGCCGGCTACAGCGAATGAAGAAGCTGCGAAATTAGGAATCAAAAAATTTGACATATATTCTCCCGAGACCAATATACGCTTGGGAGTCGCACATTTTTCCTGGCTTTTGGGCAGACTAAAGGACTTGCCGCTCGCCTTGGCAGCCTACAACGCGGGCATAGGCAATGTGACGCGATGGCTACCCGAGGAGGGTGAATTTGACGTAACTCAGTGGATTGAAGATATTCCCTTCAATGAAACCTTGACGTACGTGCGAAAGGTCATCGCTAATTATAAGATATATAAGGCATTGTATGGAGATAAAACGTAAAGAAGGAGTTGTGACGTTATGAGCAGCAATCAACATTACACCGAGGAAGTACAAAGGGTATGGGATGCCCTGAAGAGCTTGGGATATAGCGGTGAAATTTTTGTGAGCGACCACACCATTTTCACTGTAGAGGATGCCTCCAAAGCCATAGGCGTGCCCGAGGAACAGATACTAAAAAGTCTCATCTTTTTGGTGGACGGAGAGCCCGTATTATTGCTCATGAGCGGTCCCAACAAGGTAGATATAAAAAAGGTAAGGAATCATTTGGGCGCTCGCAAGGTCAAGATGGCTGGAGCAGAATACATAGAAGAAAACTTTGGCTACAAAATAGGGGGCGTTCCTCCCGTAGGATACGACGTGAAGATAAAAACTCTGATCGACGAAGATGTTCAAAAATACGAAGTCCTTTGGGCAGCCGCAGGCAACGATCATGCCTTTTTCCCCGTCTCGCCGGACGAACTTGTAAGACTCACCGAAGGATTGGTCTGCGATTTGAAAAAGTAGTAAGCAACCACCAGAAAATTGCAGATAACGGTAAAAAGACGGAGAATGCATCGGAAAATCTGATTTATTTTGCAGTAAATGCCGCTAATCGCCGTTAATCTTGATCGATATTATTTGAACTTTAAATCCTTCTTGTTACAATAAAAGTGAAGGTCAGGAAAGATCAAAAAGAGTAGTGGAGGTGATGAGCCATGAGGAGACCTGAATTACCCGAAAGAAGAGGACGCGGTATGTGGTGGTACCCATCCTGGACGGGTATCGACAAACTGCAAGAGGAGATCAGCAGAGTGTTTGACGATTTTGCTTCCAGATTTATGCCACCCGTATTTGGTGGAGGCGCGGTGACCGTTGATGTGTATCGCAAAGACGGTAACGTCATAGTTGAAGCGGAACTTCCGGGACTTGACCCCAGGGATATAGATATAAAGATCTATGAAGATAAGGTCGTCTTGAGGGCGGAGAAATCGGGCGCTAAAGAAGTCGAGTCTGAAGAGGTCATTCGTTCCGAACGGTATTACGGCAAAGTTTCACGGGTGATCGCTCTTCCCGTTGAAGTGCTGCCCGAGAAAGCCAAGGCTAAATACAAAAACGGGGTGCTCACGATAACGATCCCGGAAAAGGAACCCGAAGAAGAGGGCGGCTATCGCGTCGATATCGAATACGAAGACTAGTTTTACATTTAAAAGTTAAAAATGTAGCTTTAATGCCTTTCACCCTAATTTTAGAATGTTGGAGGGTGAAAGGCATTTTTTATTGTCGATCCGTATACGATCGGATTATTTAGCATGCTGACCACAAAGGTGGCTTCAACTTGGGGGTACGGCCTTCAGGTACTGCCTCTCCCTTCTGGGGCGTATTAATCGCGGGTTTCCTGGATTGAGGGCATGATCATAACGCTATGTTATCATCGAAAATAAAATAGTAAAACACTGCCACGAATAAAACTCCCCCCACGATATTGCCCAGGGTAACGGGGATTATGTTATTTAGAAATCCATGAACAGATAGGGCGTTTAATGACTGAGGGCTTAAATTAGCTTGAGCGATCAATGCATCATTACGGCGGAGCAGTATGCCGATGGTCATAAAGTACATGTTTGCTATGCTGTGCTCAAATCCAGAGGCGACGAAAGCCATGATGGGGAAAAATATGGCAAATATTTTGCTAACCACATCCTCTGCAGCCATGGCTATCCACACGGCCAGGACGACAAGCCAGTTACACAATATTCCTCTAAAAAAGGCTGAACTCAATGGCAAAGCCATCTTAGCTGAAGCTATCTTTAAAGCATTCATGCCCACAGCTTCGCTCGCCAGGCCTGAAAAATAAATAATATAGGCAAGAAGGACAGAACCAATGAGGTTGGCCAAGTAAACTGTTGCCCAGTTTCTGGCTACAGCCCCAGGCGTAACAAATCCGGCTAAAGCTCCAATGGGTATCAGACAGTTTCCCGTGAAAAGTTCGCCGCCGGCTATGATCACTAAAATCAAACCAACCGTAAATGAAGCCCCGCCGATTAGCTTGGACAGACCAACTCCCACATATTGGCTTAAATCTTGCATCACAACGGTATAAAGAAATCCGCCGAAACCTATATAGACACCTGCTAGGATTCCAAGCAGCAACATCTGGTGAAACTTTAAGCTGCACTTTGCAACTGCGGCAGAGCAAGCGCTCTTTGCGATGTCAGCCGGAGATTTAAAGCTCATCGGGATCTCCCCTTTTGGTATTAATTTTGCTCCTACAACGTGTCATTGAAATTTATAGCATTAATAAAGCTGATCGTCGATCCATGTTCTTATCAAATAGCATTGAGTCAAAACTATCTTATACTTTCGCATAATCATCTTAACACAAATTATTTTTCCCCTGACCTGAAAGCTGTGCTCCTCATGGACTATCGATATTTCTGATGTTAAGATAGTGGTCATAAAATCTTTGATTTGGGGGTGTGAAAAATGAGCAGTAATTTAAAGAGATTTTATATATTAACGATAATCTTACTCGCGTTGACTTTTTTAGTGGGCTCAGTAACCATGGTTAGTGCCAAGGAGAAAGAGTTGAGGATCAGCTATCCGGATGATCCTAAGACCGCTGATTGTCAGAAAAATACCGCCTACTATATGTTGCCGCTTAATTGCTTCGATAGGCTGATAGAGTGTATAACCCTCGAATCTGGAGCCTCGGACCTCGTACCCGGATTGGCTGAAAGCTGGGAGGTCACTCCCGACGGTAAGACCTATACCTTTCATCTTAGGCGCGGCGTTTATTTCCACAACGGTGAGGAATTGACCGCGGACGATGTAGTCTATACCTTCGATCGAATGTTGGATCCCAAAACCCAAGCCCTGAACACGGATATCCTAAACTTTGTGGATGGAGCCCAAGACCGTCTTGACGGAAAAACAGATACTACCAAAGGGTTAAAGGCATTGGACAAATATACTGTCCAGATCACTTTAAGCCAGCCTTTTGCACCCTTTTTGTCCGTCATGGCCAGCCCGCAAGCGAGCATTTTTAATCGC
>JAAYTM010000035.1 GCA_012518015.1 Synergistaceae bacterium | reverse complement strand
CGATGACCTGGTAAAAGGCAAACTTGGATATGTTGACGTGGGGGAGGCGTAACTTGTAGTGGAAAAGGATTTTGCAGACAAAGATGTTTTAACTCTTTCCCATGAGGATGAAAGGTTGCTCGAAATTGGGAAGAGCGTGTTAGTGCAAGAGGCAAGGGAATTGACCAATGCGTCATCCCGTTTCGGACTAGAAATGATAGAGGCCGCTAAATTAATATTCGAATGCAAGGGTCGCGTTGTCGTTTGTGGTTTAGGGAAGTCCGGAATAATAGCGAAAAAGATTGCCGCTACATTTGCATCTTTAGGCACGCCCTCGATTTTCCTCCATGCAACCGAGGGAGTGCATGGCGATTTGGGAATGGTATGTCGCGGAGATATAGGCATTTTTTTGAGCAACAGCGGGCAAACCAACGAAGTATTAAAAATAGTTCCCTATTTCAAACGGCTCGGCATTCCCATCATAGCAATAACCGGCAACGTTTCCTCAAGATTGGGCAAGGAAGCGGACATAGTGATAGATGCGAGTGTGGAAAAAGAAGCTGACCCCTTGGGGTTGGCTCCGACGAGCAGCGCGGTTGTTCAGCTTGCCATTGGAGACGCCCTTGCAGCTATGGTCGCGGATTTGCGAAAACTTAAAAGGGAAGATTTTGCCCTCTTTCACCCTGGAGGCTCCTTGGGGAAAAAACTTCTTCTAAGAGTTAGCGATATTATGGGGAGCAATGAAAGGCTTCCCGTGGTCTCGGAAAAGGCATCCGTAAGAGAAGCGCTGTTTGAGATAACTAGTAAGGGGTATGGTGCCACGATTGTAGTGGATGATGAAGGCAGGTTAAAGGGCATATTTACAGATGGCGATCTTCGCAGATTGATAGAGGATCGAGGAGAGATGGGAGTACTTTCGTTACCGATTGTTGAAGTAATGACCAGAAATCCAAAGACGATTGACATAGACGAATTGGCCGTAAAAGGGGTTCTTTTAATGGAAAAATACGAAGTAAGCGTCCTTGTCGTCATGAAAGAGGGATTTCCTGTAGGGATGGTTCACCTACATGATATGCTAAAGGCGGGGGTGGCTTAGCTGAATTTAAAGTCCTACTCTTTTTTGATCAGCCTTACCTATTTGGGGCTTTACCCTTATTTAAGAATTCGTTACCGGGAAGGTTTTAGCGAGAGGGTAGGCAGGGTGAATAAAAAGCAGTTTAAAGAACTAGACGGTGATCCAGTATGGGTTCATGCAGTCTCAGTTGGTGAAGTTCAGGCAGCTTTCCCCTTGATTTTACGAGCACGGAAATGTAAATATAGCGCTCCCATATTTATATCAACAGTGACTTGTACCGGGAAAAGGATGGCTCAAAAACTGCTTTCTGATCTGGTTGATGGTCATTTTTATTACCCTTGGGACGTTCCATGGGTGATAAGGCGATCGTTGGACATCCTCAATCCTAAGGCGTATATAAGTTTGGAGACTGAAATTTGGCCCTATCTTCTCCACGAATTAAAAAAAAGAGAAATACCTTCCTTTTTGGTCAACGGAAGGTTCTCAGAGCGATCCTTTAAAAAGGCTTGCAGGTCCCTCGAATTTTGGAAAGAGACCCTGGAGTGCTTTTCTGGTATTTTAGTTAAGTCATCCGATGATGCTGAGAAACTTTATTTTTTAGGTGTTAACCCTGATAAAGTAAAAATCATTGGCGATGTTAAAATAGATGCCCTGCTTTTAAGGCAAAATAAGGTCAATACAGAGAAGCTGAGGGCGAGGTTGCAGATAAAGAAAGGAGAACCTTGTTTCATAGCAGGCAGTACCCACGGCGGTGAGGAAACAGTGGTGCTTGAGGCCTTCGAGCTAGTAAAAGGAAAAGTACCCCTGGCCAAGCTGGTCTTGGTGCCAAGACATCCAGAGCGTGCAAGGGAAGTTTGTTCTTTAGCTGGTCAAAAGCACGAAGTTTCCTTAGTTTCTGAGATAAAGCAAGGCTGGGATGTATTAGTGGTAGACGAAGTGGGACTTTTGTTTGAACTTTATTCACTGGCAACGGGTGCCTTTGTTGGAGGTAGCTTGATTCCCAAGGGGGGGCAAAACGTACTTGAACCGGCCTGTTTTGGGGTGCCAATTGCCTTCGGTCCCTACATGGAAGATTTTTCATTACCTGCTACAGAACTTCAACGCCTTGGTGTAGCTAAGGTCGTAGAAAACGGTCAAGATCTTGCAAACGTTTGGCTGGGTGCATTAAACATAAAAGCTGAACTGAAGAAGAAGGCTGTAGAGTATGTAAAAAGTTTGGGTGGAGCTTCAAAGCTGGCGTGGAATGAGGTGGCTTCATGCTTGAGATGATGTTGACTTTGATGAATTAATGGGAGGGATTGGCTTGCACTGTGAGATGTTTATTCCCGGAAAGGCATTTTTCGGAGCTGGTGTGGTTTCTAAAGTTGTAGAGTTAATAGGCAATGGCGTAAAAAAGGTGTTTCTGGTGACGGATGAAAATTTAGTACGACACGGTACGGCAAAGAGGCTCGAGCAAATTCTCGAGGCAGGTGGCGTGGAAGTCCAGATTTTCCACGAAGTAGAACCTGAGCCATCGGTTGAGACCACGGATAAAGCGGCAGCCTTAGCGCGAAATTTTGGGGCTCAAGCAGTTGTGGGTTTAGGTGGAGGAAGTTGCATGGACGTAGCTAAGGCCGTAAGCGTGCTTGTGACGAACGAAGGCTCAGCGGCCAATTATCAGGGTTTAGGTTTGGTTAAAAAACCAGGGGTTTTGAAGATTATGATCCCCACGACTGCGGGGACAGGTTCGGAGGTTACTTTTACTGCGGTGTTGATACGAAGAAGCGATGGGTTCAAGGGCGGGATAAACGATGAAAAGTTGTTTGCCGATTACGCCATTTTAGATCCAGAGCTTACCATGACAGCTCCGTCTAAAGTCACGGCTGCATCCGGCATGGATGCTTTAATTCATGCCTTGGAAGCCTATACGAGTATACACGCGACGTGGTTTAGCGATATGTTTGCCCAAGAAGCCATCAGACGTATAGGAAAGTGGATCAGAATTGCTACATGGAATGGCAAAAACTTGGAGGCCAGAAGCCACATGCAGTACGCGGCTTATTTGGCTGGCTTGGCCTTAGTTCACGCAGGGGTAGGAGCTTGTCATGCCCTTTCATACCCCTTG
>JAAYTM010000184.1 GCA_012518015.1 Synergistaceae bacterium | reverse complement strand
CCACGGACGGCAGACTCAACGAGCCTGCCACCACCAATTATTATTCATTTTTACTATACTTCCTACTAGAGCCATGATTATCAATGTCTCCCTCCGTAAGTTGAGTAAAATCTATCACGGCTTTATCCTCTTGTCAATAGGAAAAGGGCTCTATTTCAAATAGTGTGGAAAGTTTGTGGGGAAATATCCTTGTTCAATCCAAGGCCCTTCTTTAAAATTTTTGGGTGAACACAAGTAATCTACTGAAACGAGTGGTCCTTTTCTGTTTTTCCTCAATAAATTTGTCATATAAACGTTTTACGTGGTCAGCACATAGGTGTTTGACAAACGAACATGCATATGATACTGTCTCAAATATATAAAGACAAACATGTACATATATATGCGGAATAAGGGACAGTCGGCTTTAGCATGATATAAAAAGAGAGGGATGATATGTTATTGCAATATTTTTCGTACCTTGATAATAATATATTAAGATGGAGTACGTGTTTTTGCTTCATATTTGCGTAAATAAGCCACATTCCTCTCTTTATTTGTCATTTAGAATAAGTTAATTTTGAAACAACATACTGCTGAATAATGATGAAAATAAATCATATTTTTTGATTATCTACTAATTATCGTTTCTTGTAATATTATAAAACCAAAATTATACAAATATGTTTTTTCTATCCAGCTATTTTATTTGGTCTTTTAAATTGTTTCTACATATCCCAATAGAGAAGAAAGCTACAGTTTTAGTCATAGTCGCAATAAAAATTATCTATTTTATCCATAAATGTAATGTGATTATGTGTCCATTAGTTCATGTTGTATAGATGTTTTGGCTTTTTTGTTGAGGCCCAATCTGTGAGTTTGCTAATCGTTAAAAGTCCGGTTGGAAGATATAATTTTGTGTCTACACTAAAAAGCATCTTTCACAATGGTATACGTCCTAACATTTAATATAACCTCCCCTTTGATATCGATATTTCTTGGGCAATTTGAAGATATAAACTTGTGAATACGGCTTTTTGGTAAGCTCAAGATATAAAATCGTATATTTAGTAAGGAGGAATGATGTTGTGATGGCAACAAAATGCAAATTTCCCAATAGTCGTATGGTTAATATTCCACTAAAGGGAGGAATTCGGGAAATCCTGGCATATGCTGAGGACCTGGAAAGACAAGGACGGGATATTGTGCATATGGAGATTGGGCGGCCTGATTTCGACTCGCCGCCTGCTGCAAAGGAATGCGTCAAGGAATCTCTCGATGCTGGGAATGTCCACTACACTGATATGGCAGGGGACCCAGATCTCCGACTGGCCTTAGCGGAAAAGTACTCAAAGGAAAATGGTTTTTCCATCGATCCTGATAAAAATGTCCTAGTTACAGTTGGGGCTATGGAAGCAATGCTTGTTGCCTTTTTGACCCTCCTTGAGCCGGAAGACCAAGTTATCGTCCCTGCACCCTATTTTGCAGCGTACTCGGATCAGCTATCCATTGTTGGTGCAAAACTGGTTACTGTGCCCTGCCGCATGGAAAATGGATTCCGTCTTCAAGTCAAGGATCTTGAAAAAGCAGTGACGGATAAAACTAAGCTCATTGTTCTCAATTCTCCCAACAACCCTACGGGGGCTGTTCTCTCCAGGGAAGACCTTTCTGCAATAGCGAAACTCGCTAGGGAAAAGGATCTGTGGGTACTTTCAGACGAGTGTTACGAAAAATTTCTATATGAGGGGGAACATTTGAGCATCTTTTCCCTTCCAGGCATGAGCGAACGTTCCATCATTGCATCAAGCGCTTCCAAGACATGGTCCATGACAGGATGGAGGGTAGGCTGGCTTGTAATGCCTCAAGAAATGACACCCTATGCAGTGAAATGTCACCAAAACATCACGTCCTGCGCCACCTCTTTTGCTCAAACAGGTGTTGCTTTTGCGCTAAGACATGCCGATGACTACGTTGCGGATATGGTAGCTGAGTACCGTCGTCGCAGGGATATGGTGATCAATTATCTCAAGGATATCCCCGGGATAGATTTCGTTGTCCCTCAAGGGGCGTTCTATGTGTTTCCTAGCATCGAAAAACTAGGTATCTCAGCCCTCGATTTCTGCATGTATTTGTTGAAGGAAAAGGGTGTTTCAGTGGTTCCTGGGGATGCCTTTGGAACTCCCGGATTCGTCAGGATCGCCTATTGCCGTTCATACGATGAAATTGAAGAAGGGATGAAACGCATCAGAGAAGCAGCGATAGAACTTATGGCTAGGAAATAAGTTAGTAAAAGTAAAAATTGACATAGCTTGATTGAAAATTATCAGTAGGTAGAAACCAAAAAGCTTTCTTGGATATCCTACTTTGTCTGGCGTATGCATAATTTATAGTAAATAATAGTAGAAGGAGGTAAAAGAAAATGATTAAAAGAGTGGCAATTTTTTCCGTAGCTGCAATATTGTTATGCTTGGTGGCCAATGTGGGTATTGCTGTGGAGGAACAATACGTCCTCAAGATTGGAAGCATCACTCCTGAAACCCACCCATACTATCTAACTTTTAAGGATGTTTTCGTGCCATATATCGAAGAACATGCAGGTGGGCGTATTAAGATTGAATTTTATTTTAACAGCGAACTTGGCGGAGATAGGGAAATGGTCGAAATGTGTCAGTATGGTGCCCTTGGCATGGATTGTGCCACGCCAAGTACCATCACTGGATTCGATAAGCGGTTCCAGGTTATGGGATTACCCTACCTTTTCAAAGATAAGGAGACAGCTTATCGACTTCTTGATGGCGAACTCGGGTCCACGTTTAATTCGTTTTTACCCAAAATTAACTTATACAACCTTGGGTATTTTGAAAATGGCTTCCGCCATGTGACCAACAATCGTAAACCTATTTACACGCCGGAGGATATGAAGGGACTTAAGATCCGTACTCAGGAAAATCCAATTCATATAGCATTCTTCAGAGCCGTTGGCGCGAATCCGACTCCCATGAACTGGGGTGAGCTTTATACGGCTCTCCAGCAGGGTACTGTTGATGCCCAGGAGAATCCCCTAGTCTTAATTGAAGAGGCGAGGTTTTACGAGGTGCAGAAATATGTTTCACTCACGGGACATGTCTATGAGCCGACTATGCTCGTCACCAGCAAGGCCTGGTTCGATAAACTTCCTGAAGATCTCCAGGAAATTGTTAAAGAAGCATCACGACGCTTCTGTGAGGCTGAGAGAAGGCTGATCAGCGAAGAGGAAAAAGTGGCAAGAGCAAACCTCGAAGAAAAAGGGATGAAATGTAATGAGCTTACGCCAGAGCAAATCGATGCCTTTGTGAAGATTGGCGCTAAACTTTATGACGATATTCGAAAGATTGTGGGGGATGACGAACTCATCGATAACGTAATTCAGTGGACCGCAGATAATTAGGATTGTGGAATAGTTAAGGAGCTTTGCAAGCACAAGTCTCATTTGGAGATTTGGCAAGGCAAGGAGGCAAACTTATGCTCAAGAAACTGAATCTTATAGAAGAATATTTTTTATTGGGGACTCTCGCATTTAACGTTGTTCTTGTTTTTGTGCAAGTTATAATGCGCTATGTCTTCCATCATTCGCTATTCTGGAGCGAAGAAGTGGCTCGCTTTCTGTTTCTCTGGTTTTCTTGGATAGGAACGAGCTTTGCAGTGAGAGAAGGCGCACACGTGAAAGTAACGGTGTTGTTGGACCGTCTCGAAGGTAAGGCAAAGAGTATCTTAGAACTTAGCTCGCTTTTCATTTGGATTGCCTTTTCTATTTTTCTTGCATTTCAGGGCTGGAAAATGACTATGTTTGTAGCTTCTATGCAGCAGACCTCTCCTGCTCTTTATATCCCTATGTATCTGGTTTACGCATCTGTTCCGGTTGGCTCGATGCTGATGACTGCACGCCTTCTGCTGGAGCTGAAGAATTTCCTATCGAATGCCTTATCAGGAAGGGGGGAGGCGCTATGATGAATATCGTTATTCTTTTTGGGTTAATGTTGATTCTTATCTTAATGGGTGTTCCAATTGGTATAACGATCGGTGTATCAACGGCGATATCTATGTTTTTTACCAGTTCAATGCCGCTCATGTTTATAGCTCAAAAGGCCTATACGGGGTTGGATTCCTTTCCCCTTCTTGCTGTACCATTTTTTATTCTTGCAGGATCACTAATGAATAACGGAGGGATATCTAAGCGGCTTATCGATCTGGCCGATGCTATAGTGGGGTTTGCAACGGGCGGATTGGCAATGGTAACAGTATTAGCTTGCATGTTCTTTGCTGCTATCTCTGGGTCAGGTCCCGCCACTGTTTCTGCAATCGGGTCGTTTATGATACCCGCAATGAAGGAACGGAATTACAGGGGGGATTTTGCCACAGCCTTAACTGCTAGTGCTGGAACTATTGGCGTGATTATTCCTCCGTCGATCCCCTTCGTCATCTACGCTATTGCCGCGCAAGTATCCATTGGCGATATGTTTATTGCGGGCATCATCCCTGGATGCTTAATAGGTTTTAGCCTCATGTGTGTGAGCTACTTCATAGCAAAAAAAGGGAATTACGGCAGCAACGAGAGACGTGCAAAGAAGAATGTACTTACAAGTCTAAAAAGATCGTGGGAAGCTTTGATGATGCCAGTAATTATCTTGGGTGGCATTTATGGAGGCATCTTTACCCCTACCGAGGCAGCGGTTGTATCAGTGGTATATGCCTTCATTATAGGAAAGTTCGTTTATAAGGAGCTTGATTTTGAAAAAATCTACAAGAGTATGAAAGAGACGACCCTGATTAACGGTTCCTTGATGTTTATGATTGGACTTTCCATCGCATTCGCAAACTATCTCTCCTTGGCGCAAATTCCCAAGACACTCGCATTGTTGCTGATCAATTTGTCTGATAGCCCCTTCGTCCTCTTGTTGATCATCAACATCTTCCTGCTGGTCATTGGTTGCTTTATTGACAATATCCCCGCCGTTATCATCCTCACGCCCATTTTACTTCCCATCGTTACCCAAGTGGGTATTGATCCGATTCAATTTGGCATGATCATAACCTTTGCCCTTGCGATAGGATTCGTGACGCCGCCGTACGGAATTAACCTTTTCGTGGCATGTTCTATTTCAAAAGAAAGTGTTGAAAAAATTTCAGTGGCCCTGCTGCCTTTTATCGCCGTTATGATTGTTTGTCTAATGCTTTTTACCTACTTCCCCATTTTAACGATGGGTATTTTTAAATTCATTGGATAAACTTAATGCAACGAGAAGTCGCCTGAAGAAAGGGAAGTGCGTGCCGAATATTTCACAATCCAGAGGGACCGTTGACATTAGGTGACAATTAACTGAAAACGGTAGCCTGCGATGTAAACCGATGAGGAATAGAAAATTTCGTAAAGAGGTGAATGAGTCTTGGCAAAATATACCGTTTTTATGACTGACACAGCATATTTAGACACTTCTATTGAGGAGGCGGAACTGTTAGCGATAGACGCCGAACTCAGGCTTTCTAGCTCTGATGATCCGGCAACACTTCTTGCGGAAGTTGCTGATTGCGACGCCTTGCTTGTAAATTTTGCCACTGTAGGCGCAGATGTCATCAATGCTCTTTCGAGGTGCAAGATTATCGTCAGCGCTGCAATTGGTGTCGATAATATTGATGTCGAGGCGGCAACACGCCGTGGTATTATGGTTGCCAATGTTCCTGACTACTGCATTCAAGAGGTCGCCGACCATACAGTATCCCTTTTTCTTGCAAGCATCCGGAAAGTGGTATACCTTGCAGATAGGGTAAAAACTGGTTTTTGGCAAATTAACGATGCAAAGCCGATTCCAAGACTTCGGGGCAAAGTCTATGGTTTGTTAGGATGTGGCTCAATCGGCTGCGAAGTTGCCAAACGTGTCGCAGCCTTCGGCATGGAAGTCGTGGGGTATGATCCCTACGTGCCGAATGATGTGCTTGCCCAAGCCAATATCCGAAGGATCGAAAACCTTGATGATTTTTTTCCGCTCGTGGATGCCTTTTCCCTCCATGCTCCTTTGACCGACGAAACGTATCATGTCATCAACTGTGAAACTCTTAAGAAGATGAAACCTACAGCTTATTTAATCAATACATCCAGGGGAGCGTTGATCAACGAAAATCACCTTTATCAAGCCTTGAAAGAAGGCATCATCGCTGGGGCAGCGATGGACGTTCTCGAATGCGAACCGCCGAAAGATGTTCCTGATTTAGCAAATCTTCCCAATGTCATCATTACTCCCCATATTGCTTTTTACTCAGAAGAGTCCATCATTGAGCTCAGGCAGAAAGCGGCACAAGAAATCGTCAGGGTACTTGCTGGGCAAGAACCACTGCATTGGGTGAACAGGAAACAAATGAAAAAATAAATCAATATACAAAATTCAGGATATCGCGTACCGCAGTTGAAGAAGGGAGTAACGCTGAGCCCTTGAGGGGGCGTCCACCCCTCAAGGGCTGCCTAAATACAAAACCCAAATGCATATATCCAGATTCATAACAAGGAGGTAGTCGTAATGAACAAAATTATACAGTTGAGGGAAGCTGTAGTCACGGGAGATTCGGAGCAGGCTATCAACATCGCAAAGGAGCTGCTTGAGTCCGATAT
>JAAYTM010000034.1 GCA_012518015.1 Synergistaceae bacterium | reverse complement strand
GGGTGCCTGGTGCAAGAAACCCCGAAAGAATAATCTTGTTTTGTGGTTTATCTTTGAGGAGATTGAAAATTTTAAGTGCTGGACCGGAAGACAGCATAGCATCCGGCGCTATAAAGATAGCTCCCTTTTCAACAAGGTCGTTTAATTTGGATTCATCGATAATTTTAAAATAGGGAGAATCGACTAGCTTGTTGAGCATTCCAATGGCCTCGGGTTTAATATAATGTGGATATTTTAAAACTCGTTTTGTATTTTCTATGATTGATTTTGAAATGTATATTTCTTTATCTATTTTTGATAAATTTTCCAACAAAAGCAAACAAACCACTTGCCCTCTTCCTAACGCGGCCGAAGGTATGAGGACGTTGAATCTGCCAGAAGTGACATTTTCAATAAATTTTTTTTCTAGTAATTCCTTAGGCATTATTTTATCTCCGTAAGATCCATTGATTATGCCTATTTCAGCATCAAAATCAAGGTAGGGTTCCGGATTGATTGCATCATTGAAATTTATGTCGCCGAAATGTGCGATTGTCTTTTCGTCCTTTATATGTACAATGGCAGATCCTACAAGGTGACCGCTGGGAAAGAATGTTATCAACGTACCTTTCCCTGCCTCAAATTCCTGAAAGTATGGTTTTGTGACAAATAATTTCTCCAATTCATAGATGCTTTGTTTGTCGTAAGGGGGGACAAGCCCATGACTTTCATAGCTCTTATGCCAACTCTCGCAATAAGTAATAGTAAATTCCTTTGTAGGTGGAGTGGCATATATGGGCACATTTATACCTTTCTCGACCAATAAAGGAAGCATTGCGGTATGATCCTGGTGAGCATGCGTTACCACGATAAAGTCAAGCTCAGGGAAGTCCTCCAAAGGCAACTCGCCAAGGATGCCTTCTCCAACTGTCTTTTTAACGCCATAATCTACTAGAAAACATGATTTACCCTCAACCAGCAGAGCACTGCGACCCTGCTCGCCAAATCCGCCAAGACATTTCAGTCTCACTTTCTTACCTCCTTTTCCTCATGCTCGCAATTGCGCCAATAGACTGGTTCTCCCTTGCCGAAAACCATGGCATCATAGGCAAGCTTGGTTTTACCCAGGTAATCACCACTGCGATCAAGGGCGATCCCTCTTCCAAAAACTGTAACTATTGTCCCAATTCCTATTTCACGGAGTGTAACTCCGAATTGCCTTAAAAGATGAGGCGCGCTTCCCGGTTCAGTGCTTCTTCCGTCGAGAATGATATGAAGATAGGCGTTTTCAAGATTCTGAGATCTTGCCAACATGAGAACATTCGACACATAGTCTATGACGCCGTGAGAACTTTTGTGAGAAAGTAAGCCTATGAGATGAAGACACCCTTTGGAATCATGGAGTCTATTTACAGCCTCCAGTAAAACAGGATTTTTGAAAAAGCTACCATCAGCGATGCTTTTTTCGATTATCACATCGTCTTGTAGCACGACACGGCCTGCGCCTAGATTTATATGACCTGCCTCGGAATTGCCGGGTTGATCTTTTTTCAACCCAACGTCCTCGCCCGAGGCCTTGAGGATTGTATGCGGATATTCTCGCAAAAGTCTGTTGTAAAAAGGGGCACCGGCGACGTATATTGGGTTTTTTGAGTCTTCCTTACCAATGCCCCAACCATCTAACACTATTAAAAGTACCTTGCGCTG
>JAAYTM010000183.1 GCA_012518015.1 Synergistaceae bacterium | reverse complement strand
ATCGAACAGGCAAACGCCTTTGGCCTTCTTGAAGTATGATACAACCAGCGATGACTACTATCATGATAGCACCAGCTATTATCAGAGTGAGAAAGTTCATTTCACCAGCGCGAAGCAAGACGAATGTCCTAACAACGGACTCCGGTACGCGCACAACAATCCCGGCAAAAATCAAAAGCGATATCCCGTTGCCTATCCCGTGATCGGAGATCATCTCTCCAAGCCACATGACAGCTATAGAACCTGCGACAAGCGTAATGACGGCGACCAGTACAGAAACACCGCTCACATAAATGATGTTCATGCTCTTGAGCCACAATACCATGCCCACTGCCTGAATGGTGGCAAACAATATGGCCAATACTCTGGTGTACTGGGTAATTTTTCGCCTACCTTCTTCGCCTTCCTTTTGCATTTTTTCAATGGCAGGCACCACAACAGCCAAAAGCTGCATAACGATGCTTGCATTTATATAAGGGGTCACTCCGAGAGCAAATATGCTGAATCGACGAAGCGCACCGCCAGCAAAAAGGTCGAACAAACCTAGAACCCCACCCTGTTCGAACAAGCTTGCCATCGCCTTCGCGTCCACTCCCGGCGTAGGAATGTGTGCCCCTAAGCGAAACACAAACAAGATCCCAAGGACAAATAAGATCTTGCTTTTTAAATCGGGCAGGCGAAACACGTCACGCAGGGCGCTAAACACCTAAATCACCTCTGCCTTGCCGCCTGCTGACTCGATCTTAGCTTCAGCATTCGCACTAAACATGTGCGCCTTCACTACAAGCGGTTTCGTGATATCGCCCTTTCCTAACACCTTCACTGGGACGAAAGCATCTTTTATCAGACCCGCTTCGTACATTTGCTCCGGCGCAACAACGCTGTTTGGCTCAAATTTCTCCTCCAGGGAAGAAATATTTATATATTGATACCTCTTAGCAAAACGGGCGTTATTAAATCCACGCTTTGGGATCTTTCTAACTAGAGGCATTTGTCCGCCTTCAAATCGTATCGGTATGTTTCCGCCAGCTCGAGATTTTTGCCCTTTACATCCACGAGTGGAGGTACCGCCATGCCCGCTTGCTCTACCTCGCCCTACCCTTTTGGGCTTCTTTTTTGCACCTATCGGAGCGCGCAAATCGTGTATACGCATTTCCATTCCCTCCCAACTAACTAATCGACCATGTCCCAAACTATAAGGTGTTCAACAGCGCGTATCATGCCCCGAATTTGAGGAGTGTCCTCATGTATCACGCTTTGATTTAATCTTTTAAAACCTAAAGCTCGTATGCACTTCTTTTGTCTTTCTGGGCGACCTATGGTGCTTTTTTTCCAGGTAACACGAATCTTGGGCATATGCCATCACCCCCGCTAAGCCTGTTCGCTTTTTCCGCGCAATCTCATTATTTCATCGGGATTACGCAAGGCTTTGACCGCCTCAAGTGTAGCATAGGCGACATTAATCGGATTTGACGTCCTTCCTATGACCTTGGTCAACACGTCTTTAACTCCGCCCAACTCCATAATGGCACGCACAACGGCTCCTGCTATGACGCCTGTTCCAGGAGCAGCTGGCCTCAATAACACTTTTGCCGCCCCAAAGTTGGCTATCACAGGATGCGGAATGGTGTTGCCTACTTTTTTGACTTCAACAAGATTTTTCTTAGCCTTTTCGATACCTTTTCGCACTGCTTCCGGTATTTCTCTTGCCTTCCCAAGGCCAACGCCTATATAGCGATCGCCATCGCCTACCACTACGAGGACGCTAAACTTAAACCTCTTTCCACCCTTTACCACTTTGCTGACTCTATTTATAGCGATAACCCTTTCAGTGAGTTCCACGCCTTTTGGTATCGTTATCCTAACCATGCAAAGACTCCCCCTTTACAACTTCAATCCAGCATCGCGAGCAGCATCTGCAAGCGCCTTGACTTTGCCGTGATAGGTATGTCCACCACGATCGAAGACGACTTCCTTAATGCCTTGCTCTGTCGCTCTCTTTGCGATAAGCTGTCCAACTGCTTTAGCTGCCGCAAGGGAACCTGGGTTCGTCTGAAGAGGCTTGAGTTCCTTGTCCAGAGTGGAAGCGGAAACTAAGGTGCATCCCTGCTCGTCATCAATCACTTGCGCATATATATGTTTTAGGCTCCGAAATACGCAGAGTCTCGGCTTTTCGGAAGTACCATGGACTTCTTTCCTAATCCTCTTATGCCGAAAAAGGCGCATCTCATTACGCGTTTTACGCTTAATCAAATTGGCCCACCTCCCTTATGCAGCGCTAGCCTTACCAGCTTTGCGCTTAACAACTTCACCAACATATCTAATTCCTTTGCCTTTATAAGGCTCAGGTGCCCTGAAAGATCTTATTATCGCAGCTACTTGTCCGACCGCTTGTTTATCTGCCCCTGAGACTTTTATCTTAGTCGGACCATCGGTCGTAACGGCCACTCCTTCTGGGGGTATGTATTCAACGGGATTAGAATAGCCCAGATTGAGCACGAGCTTTTGCCCCTGCATTTGCGCCCTATATCCCACTCCAACCAACTCAAGCTCCTTTTCGAACCCTTGAGTCACACCGTGGACAATATTGTTCAACATCGCCCTAACGAGTCCATGAAAGGCTTTCGTTTTTTTGTCTTCACCTTTCCGAGTAACCTTTATATACTCATTGGTTAGTTCTACATCGATGTTGGGAAGCAAATCAAAGCTCAACTCCCCTTTTGGACCTTTTACCCTGACAGTACGACCGTTCAGGGTAACGCTTACCCCCTTTGGGATGGGTATCGGTTTTCGTCCAATCCTAGACAACATCCTCACCCCTTCTACCACACGTAACATAGGACTTCCCCGCCGAGGCCCTTTTTTCTGGCCTCCGCATCAGTCATTAGTCCGCTTGAAGTCGATATTATCGCAATTCCAAGCCCACCAATAACTTTAGGTATATCCCTGCTATTGACATATATGCGCCTTCCGGGCTTGCTAACTCGACGCAACCCCTGAATTACGCGTTCCTTATTGGGTCCATAGTTCAAGTATAACCGCAATATCTGATAAGGCTTCCCAGGTTCGTTTATCACTCTAAAATTCTTGATGTAACCCTCTTCCTTCAATACTCGCGCTATACGATGCTTTATGTTGCTCATCGGCACATCCACCATCTCGTGGTAGGCCATGTTCGCATTGCGTATACGCGTTAGCATGTCAGCAATCGGATCTGTAACATACATTGCCGATCCTCCTTTATTTCATAGGGCTACCAGCTGGACTTTACGACGCCGGGTATTTTTCCCTGTCGCGCCAAATCCCTAAAACAGCACCTACACATGTTAAATTTCCTTATAAAAGCCCTAGGGCGACCGCAAAGGGGACATCTGTTGTACTTTCTCACCTTAAACTTTGGTTCTCTTTGGGCTTTTATCTCAAGAGCTTTCCTTGACATCTGATCTTGACCTCCTCATCATTGCCTAAAGGGCATTCCTAGCTCTTTTAGCAACCCGTAAGCTTCCTCATCCGTATTTGCCGTCGTCGTGATGCTCACGTTCATGCCCCGGATGCGCAAAATATCGTCGTAATCGATTTCTGGAAAGATCAACTGCTCCTTTAAGCCCAAGTTATAGTTTCCTCGCCCATCCAGTCCTTTGCGCGATACACCTTGGAAGTCCTTTATTCTCGGCAAAGCGAGCGATATTAGTCTGTCCAAGAATTCCCACATCCTTGGGCCTCTCAGCGTTACACAGCAAGCTACAGGCATGTCCTTTCTGAGCTTAAAGCCAGCAACAGACTTCTTTGCCCTTTTTAAAACCGGCCGTTGTCCCGTAATCATAGCAAGTTCGTTCATAGCCGCGTCTAGATACCTTATGTCCTGTTTCGCTTCGCTAACGCCTATGTTCACGACGATCTTTTCGATCCTTGGCACTTGCATGACGTTCTTGTAATTGAAGTTTTTCATCATGCGCGGAATAACTTCACTTCTGTATTTTTCAAGTAATCGCGGAACCATTTACTTGTTCCCCCTCAACTTAAAGCTTATCAACTATTTCGCCACACTTCTTGCAAAGGCGAACCTTGCGTCCGTCCTCTAAAAACGCACGAGATACCCGTGTCGCTTTTCCGCAGGCAGGACAAACCAACATAACCTTGTCCACATGAATCGGGGCTTCTTGGCGGACAATCCCGCCTTTAGGATTTTTCTGCGAAGGTCTAGTATGCTTGGTAACAATGTTTATGCCCTCGACCAATACCATGCCTCCTGACGACATGCGCCGCAAAACCTTGCCTTCTTTCCCCTTATCTTTACCTGAAATTATGCGGACAAGATCTCCTTTTCTAATTCGCATCTTAGACATAAGCCATCCGCCTCCTCAAACGACCTCGGGGGCTAGCGATACGATGCGCGTATAGCCTTTATCCCTTAATTCTCTGGACACAGGACCAAATATGCGCGTACCACGCGGATTCCCCTGGTTATCGATTATCACAGCTGCGTTATCGTCAAATCGAACATAGGTTCCGTCCCGCCGCCTAATTTCCTTTCTCACACGCACTATAACGGCGCGCACAACATCGCCTTTTTTTATTTTACTGTTCGGTATAGCCTCTTTAACGGAGGCAATAATCACGTCACCTACAGTACCATACCGTCTTTGACTTCCTCCCGTGACTTGGATGCATCTGATTTTCTTCGCACCCGAGTTATCGGCCACGTTCAACATTGTACGAAACTGTATCATGGCCTTTATTCCTCCTCGACAGCCTCAGTATGCTCCAAGAGAGGAGCACGCTCCAAAATTTTTACGACTTTCCATCTTTTTCTTCGTGAAAGTGGTCGCGTTTCCTCAATTAAAACTTTATCGCCCATTAAGCATGCGTTCTCTTCGTCGTGAGCCATGAATTTCTTGCTTTTTAGGACAGGCTTGTGATAGAACGCGTGCTTTGCTATTCTGTCTACCCTGACCACAACGGTCTTATCCATCTTGCTGCTGACTACAATTCCTCTTTTGACTTTTCTTTGAGCTTTACGCCCCTCCATCGAACTCCCTCCCTTAACTCAATACCGAGGAGCGATCTCGCCCGGTTTCTTTCTCTCGCATGATAGTGAGTATCCTGGCAATAATTCGCTTCACTTCTGTTATCCTAGCAGTGTTGGAAAGTTGACCAATCGCGTGCTGAAAGCGAAGATTGTACAACTCTTTTTTGTATTCTTTATGCTTATCCTTTAACTCTTCAACGGTCATGTCGCGCAACTCTTTAGGCCTCATTGTCCTCCACCACCTATTTCTTCCCTTTCAACCACTCGTACCTTAATGGGCAACTTATGCGCAGCTGAACGGAATGCTTCTTCTGCTACTTCCCTGGGAACTCCTGCCACTTCGAAGATCACTCGTCCTCGTTTAACTGGAGCAACCCAAAATTCCGGGTTACCTTTGCCCTTACCCATTCTCGTCTCTAAAGGTTTCTTCGTATATGCAACGTCAGGGAAGACTCTTATCCAGAGCTTACCGCCCTTCTTCATCTTACGTGTTATGGCAATACGTGCCGCCTCGATTTGCCTGGCCGTTAACCAGATGTTTTCGAGGGCTTGCAATCCATAATCTCCGAAAGCAACCGTTGCGCCACCCTTCGTCCTGCCTCGCAAAGGCCTACGAAAAGGTTTTCTGTACTTGACTCTTTTTGGCATCAACATAACCACTTCACCTCCTCTCGCTCGCAACCTCATCGCGAGGTCTTTCTTCGAGCGAGGGTAATACATCTCCGTTATAGATCCACACCTTTACGCCTATAATGCCGTACATCGTCCTGGCTTCAGCGAATCCGTAATCTATATCTGCCCTCAAGGTTGATAACGGTAATCGGCCCTCCAGATACCACTCTCGCCTGGCTATCTCCGCACCGCCCAAACGACCGGAACATTGGGTTTTAACGCCCAGAGCACCTGCTTTCATTGCGCGAAATATAGCTTGTTTCATGGCCCGCCTGAAGGAAACCCTTCTCTCTAAAGCAGATGCTATACCTTCAGCGACTATTTGAGCGTTCTTATCGGGATCTTTAATTTCTTGCACATTGATCATGACCCGGGAACCAGTAATTTTCTGAAGTTCATCACGAACTTCCTGTATTTCGCTTCCTCCTCTGCCTATGACAACTCCGGGCCTTGCAGTCCAAATCGTAAATCGTATAACATTTCCAATTCTTTCTATCTCGACCGCTGAAACACCGGCATGTCCCCATCTATTCTTTATCCACTTTCGCAACTTGATATCTTCATGCAATTGTTTGGCAAAATTCTTTTTGTCGGCATACCATCGAGACTCCCAGTCACGGATGATGCCTAGACGATAACCAACGGGATGAACCTTTTGTCCCATCTTTATACCTCCTTACTTTTCAGCCACTACTATGGTAATGTGACAAGTTCGGTGATTGAAGGGATGAGCCCTTCCCATTGAAACAGGCTTCCATCTTTTTAAAGTGGGGCCTTCATCCGCGACGGCCTTAACCACGTAGAGTTCGTCCACGCTCAAGCCAAAGTTGTGATCTGCATTGGCAATAGCACTGTTTAATGTTTTTTCAATATAGCGTGCTGCTTTTTTGGGACAATAGCGCAAAATTAAGAGCGCCTCATCCGCCTTCTTGCCACGGATCAATGACAAAACTTGTCTAGCCTTAAAGGGTGAAATTCTAACTTGTCTGGATACAGCTCTTGCTTCCATCTTTACTCACCCTACCTTATCCTAGTCCTGCGCTCTTGACCTGCGTGTCCGCCAAATTTGCGCGTTGGAGCAAACTCGCCAAGTTTATGACCCACCATATTCTCACTTATATAAATCGGTATATGAGTGCGTCCGTTATGAACCGCGATCGTATGTCCAATCATGCTTGGGACTATCGTCGATCTCCTGGACCATGTTTTAATGACTCGCTTCGTTCCGGTCGCATTCATTTCCTCAATCCTTTTTAGCAACTTTGGGTCCACATAAGGACCTTTTTTCACCGAACGGGGCATAAGTTAATTCCCTCCCTTACGAAACTTTCCTGCGGCGAACAATATACTTGTTCGAGGCCTTCTTGGGCTTTCGAGTTTTATACCCCTTAGCTGGAATTCCGGTAGCTGAAACGGGATGCTTGTTCGACTTCGTTCTGCCCTCACCACCGCCCAAGGGG
This sequence comes from Synergistaceae bacterium, assembly GCA_012518015.1. Classification (GTDB taxonomy): domain Bacteria; phylum Synergistota; class Synergistia; order Synergistales; family Acetomicrobiaceae; genus Acetomicrobium. The sequence continues at coordinate 2,734 of JAAYTM010000183.1, read as the reverse complement.
TGATCGACGGCATTCATGGCTATAGGTCGAGTGCGAGGCCTTCTCCCAAGCCATCTTTTCCTGCCGGCTTTTCCGTGAACTTCGTTTTCGTGTTCGACGTTACCGACCTGACCGACCGTAGCAACGCATTCTTGCAAGACGTATCTTATTTCGCCGCTCGGCATCCTAAGCAATACGTACTTGCCCTCTTTTGCCATGATCTGAACCTGAGCCCCTGCCGAACGAGCCATAACTCCGCCTCTGCCCGGCTGCAACTCCACATTGTGAACAAATGTACCAACGGGTATATCACGCAACTTTAAAGCGTTGCCCGGTCTGATATCAGCCTTTTCGCCCGCCATAATCTGGTCTCCTACTTTTAAACCCACAGGTGCCAGGATATAGCGCTTCTCTCCATCGATATAATGTATAAGCGCAATCCTCGCGGACCTATTGGGGTCGTACTCGATTGCGGCCACTTTCCCGGGAACGCCAATTTTGTTTCTCTTGAAATCAATCATTCGATAGAGCCTCTTGTGTCCGCCTTCGCGATGACCGGCTGTTATCCTTCCTGCGTTATTTCTTCCAGCCGACTTTTTTTTAGGTGAAACAACTAGGCTTTTCTCGAAATCTTTCCTGGTAATTTCAGAAAAATCCGTAGTAGCCATTTGGCGTCTACCAGGAGTCGTGGGCTTGTATTTCTTAATTCCCATTGGACTTCCCCCTTCAAATCGTCCTAGCGCCCTCGAAGAACTCAATGCGTTCGCCCGGGGCTAACGTAACGATCGCTTTTTTCCACCTTCTCGAGCGTCCTAAAAATCGCCCAAGGCGCTTTGGTTTCGGTTTTATGTTGACAGTATGGACCTTTTCAACTTTCACTTTAAATATTTCCTCTACAGCTTTTTTAATCTCCACCTTGTTTGCCCCTGGGTGCACTTCAAAGGTGTACTTGTTATAAACCATGTGACGGCTACTTTTCTCGGTAATTATAGGCCGCAGTATTATATCGTATGCCGTTAACTTCACGCCGAGTACACCTCCTCTAATTTTTGTGCCGCGTCTTTCGTGAGTATCAGATGCTCGTGGTTCAAGATCTCATAAACGTTGATGCTATCTACGTGCAAAACCTTTGTCCCAGGTATGTTTTTAGAAGCCATGTAAAGATTAGGCATAGACTCGTGTATTACGATCAAAGGCTTTTTTTGAACGTCAGCGCTTGCAAGAAAGGCACACATATCTTTAGTCTTGTGCGACATGGATTCGATGCCTTCGACCAAGAACAATTTGTTTTCCCTTACCTTCAAGCTCAATGCGCTCTTGATGGCCAAACGCCTGACCTTTTTATTAACCTTCTGATCGTAGGAACGCGGCTTAGGCCCATGCGTAACTCCCCCTCCAACCCATATAGGAGAGCGTATGCTCCCGTGTCTGGCCCTTCCGGTGTGTTTTTGCCTCCACGGCTTTCTTCCGCCACCACGAGCTTCTCCTCTTGTCCTCGTCGAATGGGTACCTTGTCTTTGTGCTGCCAAATAAGCTACAACAACCTGATGCATGGCGGAAACATGAATTCTGGCCGCAAAAACCTCATCGGCAAGGGCAACTTCGCCCACCTTTTGTCCATCGATTCCAATTACATCGACAGTAGGCATAACTAGCCCTCCTTTTTATGCACCATAACAAGGCCATTACGTGGCCCTGGAATGGCTCCTTTAATCAATAGCAAGTTGTTTTCTTTGTCTATCGCCACGACAGTAAGGTTTTTAACGGTTACCCTTTCGTTTCCCATACGACCAGGCATGGCTTTTCCCTTAAAAACATGGCCCGGGGAACTGCTGGCCCCCGATGATCCTGGTTTTCTGTGAAACAAAGAAGTGCCGTGGCTCGCAGGACCGCCTCCAAGGCCGTGCCGTTTTACGACGCCTGCAAAACCTTTGCCCTTGCTAGTCCCAGTTACGTCCACAATTTCGCCTTCCTTAAAGATGGACACATCGATGGTCTGACCGACCTCGTAGGCCGTAACGTCATCTACGCGAAACTCTCGCAACCAACGTTTTGGTTCAATGCCCGTCTTTTTAAACATTCCTTGCAATGGTTTATTTAACTTATTTAGTTTAGCCCTTCCAAAACCTAAAACTATAGCCGAATACCTCTCAACTTCCGGTTTCCTCAATGCAACGACGGTACACGGACCTGCTTCTACAACGGTCACGGGCACCGCTATACCTTCGTCGTCAAATATTTGGGTCATACCCACTTTATAACCTAATATTCCCAAACTCATCCAAATTTCTCTCCTTTCAGCTCAGAGCTCCCCTACAGTTGTATTTGTATATCTACCCCTGAGGGGAGGTTCAGCTGCATCAGCGCTTCCATAGTCTTCTGTGTAGGATCAATTATGTCTATTAGTCGCTTGTGAGTGCGCATCTCAAACTGCTCACGCGCGTCCTTGTCCTTATGCGGCGATTTTAGCACTGTATATTTATTAATTACGGTCGGCAAGGGTATGGGGCCTGAAACCTTGGCCCCCGTTCTTTTGGCCGTTTCCGCAATCTGCAGCGCCGAAGCGTCTAAAACCCGATGATCAAAGGCCTTTAACCTAATCCTTATGTTTTGAGCCATTCCACGTCCCCCCTTTCACCTTAAGGGGATTACTCAAGTATCTCGGTCACTACGCCGGCACCTACCGTACGACCGCCTTCTCTTATGGCAAACCTCAGTCCCCTTTCGAGTGCTACGGGAACTATGAGCTTGACTT
>JAAYTM010000182.1 GCA_012518015.1 Synergistaceae bacterium | reverse complement strand
TTTCGCGAACAATTTTCGTCTCGATAAGGTTTTGTGGATCGTTTTCTTTGACCTATAGGATTGTCACCAGAGATGGTTGCGGTTGAGGTAAAAAAATTTAAGTAAAAAAGTGTCATAGGAGGTGTTAAATGCTATGGGTGAATGGTTAGACAGGCGATTTAACGTAACCGCCAGCGGAAGTAGCATTCGCACCGAAATCATTGCCGGGATAACTACCTTTATGACTATGGCTTACATTATTTTCGTGAATCCTGCAATTTTAAGCGAAGCTGGCATGGATTTTGGCGCGGTCATGACTGCAACCTGTATAGCTTCTGCGGTAGGCACCATTTTAATGGCTTTACTGGCAAATTATCCCTTCGCCTTAGCACCGGGCATGGGGCTTAACGCCTTTTTTGCCTTTACCGTGGTCTTGGGCATGCAGGTGAGTTGGCAAACTGCACTTGCTGCCGTTTTTCTCGATGGAATTATATTCATCATACTTACAATCGGTAAGATAAGACAGGCCATTGTAAATGCAGTTCCCTATACGCTTAAGGTTGCAGTGGGAGCAGGTATAGGCATGTTCATAGCTTTGATTGGTTTGATACAAGCCGAAATTATAGTGGATAACCCGGCTACATTGGTATCTTTGGGCAATTTAAAGTCAGCCGTTCCGATCCTTTCTTTGCTGGGACTGCTTTTCATGGCCGTTCTTAATGCTTACCGGGTCAAGGGATCGCTTCTTTGGGGCATATTGTTAATTACCTTGATTAGCATCCCTCTTGGGGTTACCACGGCTCCGGAGAGCTTATTTTCGGCTCCACCGAGCTTGGCCCCCGTGTTTTTAAAATTCGATCTCAAATCCGCTTTGACCTTTGCGATGTTCCCGGTGGTCATAACTTTCGTCTTCGTCGACATGTTCGATACCATAGGGACGCTCATTGGAGTTTCCACGCGCGCAGGCATGCTGGACGAAAAAGGCGATCTTCCGAAGGCTGGCGAAGCGCTTTTTGCCGATGCCGTGGCTACGGTCGTTGGTGCCTGTCTTGGGACCAGCACTGTAACCACCTACGTAGAAAGCGCTGCAGGCGTCGAAGAGGGTGGAAGGACCGGTTTAACGGGAATTGTAGTAGCCATCTTGTTCTTGCTGGCCCTATTTATATCTCCAATAGCGCGCATCGTACCTCCTGCCGCAACGGCGCCCGCGCTCGTCATGGTTGGCGTTTTCATGATGCAGACCTTGAAGAATCTTAATTACGACGATATCACCGAGATAGCGCCGGCATGCATCACCATATTTGCCATGCCTTTTACTTATTCCATAGCCGAAGGAATTTCTTGGGGAATTATTTCTTATGCTTTAATCAAACTTTTTTCCGGCCGAGGCAAAGAAGTCAGCAAGACCATGTACGTACTGGCCATTCTGTTTTTGCTCAAAGAATTCATGCTTTAATAAATACTAAACAAAGGCCTGCCACGCGATGTCCCTGCGATAATGGGCATCCTTAAAATGGATGGAAGAAACGGCGTGGTAGGCCTTTTCTTTTGCATCTTTTAAGTTATCGGCCAGCCCTACTACCGTAAGGACCCTTCCTCCCTTTGTAAGAAATTTACTTTCTTCTTTTTTTGTGCCCGAATGAAACACGATGACATCATCTTTGTCTTTGAGTCCATCCAGCCCCTCGATTGGATAACCCGTTTCGTATTTTTCGGGATATCCTCCCGAGGCCATCACGACACCGACGGCGCTTCCATTGACGGTTATTTCATCTAATTCATCGAGAGTGCCGCGGCAGCATGACAGGAAAAGTTCGCCCCAATCAACGTTGCATATGGGGAGGACGACTTGTGCTTCAGGATCCCCGAACCGCACATTATACTCGAGCACGTAGGGATCGCCATCGTGTATCATGAGTCCGGCGTATATGGTTCCGGTAAAATTGATATTATCGGCTTTCAATCCTTGTACAGTTGGTCTTATGATTTCATTCTCGATTCTAGCTTTTAGGGCCTCGTTTACTTGGGGTAGGGGAGCGTAAGCTCCCATCCCGCCCGTGTTTGGTCCCTCATCGTTGTCAAAGGCCCTTTTATGATCCTGACTCAAAGGGAGCATCTTATAAGAATTCCCATCGGTTATGGCCATGGCCGTTAGCTCGTAGCCTTTTAAGAAGTCTTCTACTATGACGATTTGTCCCGCTTCGCCCAACTTTCCTTCCACTAACAACTCGTGCGCGGCTTTTAAGGCACTGGACAAGTCCCCAACCACGAAGGCGCCTTTCCCGGAAGCCAATCCATCTGCTTTTATTACAAGGGGCGGTGTGCGCTTTGTGAGGGCTGATTCGGCCTCATCGTAACTACTGCATACGTCAAATGCGGCACTCCGTATGTTGTGCCTTTTCATGAATCTTTTCGCAAAAACTTTGCTTCCTTCGAGCATGGCGCCTGACTTATCGGGCCCGTACACCAAAATACCTGCTTTTTTTAAAGCATCAGCGACCCCCGCGACCAGAGGAGCTTCAGGGCCTATCACGACCAGATCGACCCTTTGATTTAAGGTCAAATCCAAAACTTGACTTTCATTCAAGGGGTTTATGGAAAAAACGTCACATACGTCCGAGATGCCACCGTTACCGGGGGCGGCTATCACTTCCGAGACCCTTTTTGATTTTTTAAGCGCGTAAACGAGGGCATGTTCCCTCCCCCCGCTTCCTAAGACTAATACTTTCATCTTTTAAAAGACCTCCCCTGGAGTTCAATGGCGAAAGGTTCTTGCCTTCGTAATCAACATCGGCATTTTATGCTTTATGCAAGCGCTTTTTACCTCTTCATCGCGTTTTGAACCGCCTGGTTGAAGTATGAGAGAAATGTTTGCCCGGGCTGCAAGTTCAATGCTGTCAGGAAAGGGAAAAAAACCGTCTGAGGCCAAAACGGAGCCCTTTGACTTTTCACCTGCGTGTCTTATGGCCCATTCAACGGCGTCAACGCGGCTCGTAAAACCCGATGCTATGGCCACCGTAGCGCCATCCTTTGCCAGGGCTATGGCGTTGCTTTTTGCCAAAGCGGCAGCCTTCCAGGCTACCAAGGCGTCATGTCGTAGATCCAACCTTTTTTCTCCTACCCACTCGCCGCCTTCAAAATCGACTTCAGGGGGCATGACGTCTTTTTGTGCCAAGAAACCAAAGGTGGTTTTGGTCAGTCTCAAATTATCATCGTGGTTTGGGCCGAAGCGAATTAGCCTTAAATTTGGCCTACGGTCCTCGAAGACTTTTAAAGCCTCGGTCGAAAAGGAAGGAGCTACGATTAACTCATAAAATTTAGCGGATACCTCAAGTGCCGTGTCTTCGTCAACCACTCGGGTAAAACCTATTATGCCGCCGTAGGCTGACACAGGGTCTGAAGCAAGAGCGCCTTCGTAAGCTGATATCAAGTTTTCCCCTATGGCCAAGCCGCAGGGCGTCGTATGTTTGATTATTATGCACCCCGGGGAGTCCTTTAAAAGCAATATGCCTTTTACGGCAGCGTCAGCGTCCAGCAAATTATTGTAAGACAACCTGCTTCCTCCCATTTGTTCAAAAGAAATGTCCATTATGGGATGTTCGTAAAGGGCAGCACTTTGATAAGGGTTCTCGCCGTACTTAAGATCTGCGGCCTTTTTTAAGGGGATGGGGTAAGTATGGGGAAAAAGCTCTTCATCTTCCATGGCCTTTTTCAATGTAGAGTGAATTATAGAGTCGTAAAGGGCAGTCTCTGCAAAGGCCTTCAATGCAAGTTTCTGGCGCGTTTCAAGCGACACGTTGCCAAGGCGCGCTAATTCGTCAGTTATGACATCGTAATCTGTCGGGTCGGTGACGATCGTCACGTAACGGAAGTTTTTAGCTGCTGCCCTTATTAACGTCACGCCTCCTATATCTATGTTTTCTATTAAGTCTCCTAAATCCGCTTTTTTCTTCGCAACTTCTTCAAAGGGATATAAGTTGCATACAACTATATCGATCAAGGGAATACCCCATTTTTCCACATCCGCCAGATCCATTTGGAAGTTTCGTCGAGCCAAAATGCCGCCCAAGACCGAAGGATGAAGCGTTTTTACCCTTCCTCCAAGAATGTGTGGGTAGCCCGACAAGTCAGCGATTTCCTTGACAGGTATGCCCTGTTCTTTGAGGTAGCTTGCCGTCCCTGAGGAGGAAACTATCTCATAATCCAATTCATGAAGCTTTTTTGCCAAAATCTCGACTCCATTTTTATTGAATACAGATATTAGCGCTCTCTTAATATGGTCCTTCAATCGTCATTCGCCTGCCTTTCATTTTGAAGCGTCCTGCAAATAGGTTCTTTAAGGTCTGCCAGTAAAGGTCATGTTCAATCGCATGAATTTTTTCTTCCAGGCTTTCAAGGGTGTCCTCGTCGCAGATGCGAACTTCCCTTTGACTTAGAATGGGGCCGTGATCCATCTTTTCGTCAACCAGATGTACAGTGACGCCCGTCACTTTTACTCCATATTCAAAGGCGTCTTTTATGGCCTGTGTGCCCGGGAAAGAAGGCAAAAGAGATGGGTGGATGTTTACGATTCTTTTTTCGTATTTGCCCACGAATGTGGGGGAAAGCATCCTCATGAAACCTGCCAGGACGATCCAATCGACGGAGTCACTTTGGAGTTTTTCATTCAAGACCTTTTCTGCCTGCTCTTTTCCTTCTTCGTAGGGAAGTAAGAGCGTTTTAAGGCCCAGACTTTTGGCCATCATTATTCCATAGGCGTCTTTTTTATCGCTTGCTACGAAACAAATTTTAGCTTCTAAGTCACCCTGGGCGCATCTTTGTGCCAAAGCGAGCATGTTAGATCCCCGCCCTGACAGCAAAATCGCCATATTGGTCAACCTTTGATCACCTCGCCAATGACAAAGTGAGGTTCCTTCAGTCCTTTGAGGACGTCTTCAAGCAAGGAAAGTTCCTTTTTGTCTATGACTAAAACGAAGCCTATCCCTAAATTAAATACCTTTCTCATTTCCTCTTCCTCGACTCCTGCCCTTGCTATAAGATCGTAAATTTTTGGGCGCCTCCAGGAGTTGTAGTCCAGGTATAAAGAAAATTCATCGGGGATGACCCGCAAGATGTTGTCCTTTAAGCCACCGCCTGTTATGTGGGCCATAGCTTTTATTTTGACTTTTTCAAGCACAGCCATCACGATTTTGGGATATAGCCTAGTTGGTTCAAGCAAGACTTTTGCAAGGGACTTTCCTTCGTTTAAGGGGTCAGAGTCCAAGGAAAGCCTCAATCCCTCTTCGAGCAAGGCCTTTCTTACCAGGCTGAAGCCATTGCTGTGAAGCCCGCTTGAAGGAAGCCCTACCAGCAGGTCGCCAACAGAGACATCTTCACCCGTTATTACGCGCCCATCTTCTACCACTCCAAGGGCAAAACCGGCTAGATCAAAACCTTCAGCAGGATATGTGCCGGGCATCTCTGCCGTCTCTCCGCCAAGCAGAGCGCAGCCGCTTTCCTTGCAGGCTTTTGCTATGCCGTAGATAACGGGGTAAAATCTTTGGCTGTCCAGCTTCCCACAGGCTATGTAATCGAGAAAAAATAAGGGTTTGGCACCGCAGGTAATGAGGTCATTTACGTTCATGGCCACCAAGTCTTGCCCGAGACCCTCAAGGTCTCCTGCCTTTTTTGCTATTTCGAGCTTGGTTCCAACGCCGTCGCAACAAGCGGCCAAATAAAGACCTTTTCCTAAGTCGTATAAGCCACTGAAACCGCCAACGCCTGAGACCACGCGACTGTCTTGGGCAATAGAGGCGGCCTTTTTGACGAGCTTCACCCAGTCGTCAGCTGCCTTTAATGACACACCTGCTTTTTCGTAGGTCCACTTCATGGGCATCATTCCTCCATATAATTGCCGCTAAAACAGGCCGTGCAAAGTTCGCTTTCAGGAAGGTTGATGGAGCCGATAAGGTCTTCGATATCAAGGAAGCATAAGGAGTCAGCTCCTATGTGTTTTTTTAGAGTTTCCACGTCCATCTTTGCCGCTGCCAGGTCAGAAGACGTTGGGGTATCTATTCCGTAAATGCAGGGAAATTTAACGGGTGGTGAAGCTATACGCAAGTGAATCTCCTTGGCGCCGGCTTCGCGAAGGAAGCGAAGGGCTATCTTCGAGGTAGTGCCTCGTATGATTGAGTCATCAACGACGACTATCTTTTTGTCCCTTATCAGGTTGTCGATGGGGTTCAACTTGACCTGAACGCCAAGTTCTCTGACGCGCCTTGTAGGCTGAATAAAGGTCCTCCCAACGTATCTGTTTCTTACGATGGCCATTTCGTAGGGCAATTTTGAAGCGAAAGCGTAGCCAAGAGCTCCTATTGTGCCGCTATCGGGCAGCCCTAAGACGAGTTCTCCTTGAGGGCAAGGGCAAGTTTTGGCCAGATTTTGACCCAGCTTTAATCTCACGTCGTATACGGAACGGCCGTCTATGTTGCTGTCCGGGCGAGCCAGGTAAACGTATTCAAAGGAACATCTGAAACGTCTGGTTGTATTCACGCCAATATTTAAGCTTTTCATGTTCCCTTCGTTTATAATTATGATTTCACCGGGCATCACGTCGCGCACATAACTGGCTTTGACGATGTCCAGAGCGCAACTTTCGGAAGCCACGTAGAAAATGCCGTCCCTTTTTCCTATCGTCAAGGGTCTAAAACCCCACGGGTCCCTTGCAGCAACTAAGCTGCCTTCGATCAAGGCGACGATGCTAAAGGCACCTCTGAGTTTGCTTAAAGATTTTATTAGTGCGTCGATAGGCGATAAATTTTGTTCGTGAGCCATGAGGTGCAAGATGACTTCCGTGTCTGTGGCGGATTGAAATATGGCGCCCCTGGATTCAAGGTCGCGCTTTAAGCCTTCTGCATTAGTAATGTTGCCGTTGTGGGCTATGGCGACATGACCCTTAAAATAGGAGGCGTGCAGGGGTTGGGCATTTATTAAACTTGACTTTCCCGCCGTGACGTAACGGACATGACCTATGGCGCATGTGGTCTTTTCTTTTGCGAGTTTTTCCTGGTTTAACGCAGCGTGTACCAAGCCCATCCCTTTTTGGATCTGCAGATGAGCTTCATCGTCTATCCACGCAATGCCTGCCGATTCTTGCCCACGATGTTGAAGGGCATATAAACCCAAGTAGACGTCCTCCAAAATCTGATCTTTTTTTGGAGTGCTAACGCCAAATATTCCACACATTCTCCTTTGCCTCCATAAATAACACTATGGCTGGTTAAATTAAATCCCGCGAATATGTCCGCCTTATATTACCTTATATTAAATGAATACCTTTATTATTTATAACGGTTCCAATCTCCCGGATCGGGTAACCTTTCCATATCTTTAAAAAATCCTCTGTCTTGGCCTCGGGAACCGAATATAAGGCTCGCGGGCCTCCTTCGCCAAACAAAAGCTTTTCGTCTGTATCCTTAATCTCACACCCAAGCCCTGCCTTAGCAGTCATCCTCATCAAGGTTATAATTAACCCTCCGTGGCCTACGCATCTTCCGCTTGAGGCGGCTTGCAAAACAGCCGTTTTTATGGCACGCTCGCAAAATGCGCGTTCGGCGTCAAAATCAAGGGGTTCAACGGGTCCTGTCAGTTTTCCTTCAAAGATTCGCTGGTAAGCGCTTGCCTGCAGCTGGCCGTCTTTTCCTGCTAAGAACAGTTTGTCCGATACATCGGGATCGTTGCTTTTTAAAAATGTCTTGCCATCAAAGGCACCAACGGCGCATACTGCCGGCGTGGGCAAAATCGCACACTTTGGTGACTCGTTATAAAGACTGACGTTTCCTGAAACAATGGGGCAGTCAAGCTCCCTGCATGCTGCGGCCATGCCTTTTACGACTTCAGACATGCTCCAAAAGTTTTCGGGGATTTCGGGAGAAGGAAAATTAAGGCAATCGGTCATACCAAGTGGATATGAACCTGCTACGGCCAGTTTTCTTATTGCCCTGGCGACCGTTTCAGCTCCTCCGGCAAAGGGGTCTACGGCGCACCTCCATGGATCGCTTGCGACGGCAAGCGCCACGAGCTTATCTATTTCTTTTATATAAAGGATGGCCACGGGATTTCCCGGCCCAAGCATGGTCCTGCTTTGAGCCGTATAGTCGAACTGTTCGTAAATCCATGATTTGTCCTCAAATTGCGGTAAAGAGTACAAGATATTCGCGAGCCTTGAAAGGTCACCCCTTTCAAGCATGATCGTTTCGTCTTTGGGGTATTTGACTTCAACTTTGACGGGCTCGCGCTTGGGCCATTCGATCTTAGGGCTTGAAGTAAGAAGGGATGCGGGAACGTTGGCCACGATTTCGCCTTTATCCTTTAAGACGTATTTATCTTCCGGGATGATTTTTCCTATAATTTCGCACTCAAGGTTCCATTTGTCGGCCAAGGCTTTTACTTCGTCAAAGTTTTCTTCCTCTATTGCGAGTAGCATTCTTTCTTGAGATTCGGAAAGGGCAATCTCAAAGGGCTCCATATCCTTTTCTCTCAAAGGCACGTTATCCAAGTAAATTTCGGCGCCTGCCCCTGCTTTTGCGGCCAATTCGACGGCAGATGATGTTATGCCGGCAGCTCCCATGTCTTGCATGCTGACGATCAAGCCTTTGTCCAATATTTCAAGGGTGCATTCTATGAGCACTTTTCCGGCGAAGGGGTCGCCCACCTGGACCTGAGGCTTACTTTCCTTTACAGCATCGTCAAGCTGAGTCGAGGCAAAAGCAGCTCCTGCAACTCCGTCACGGCCCGTCTTTGAACCCAGCAATACCAAGACGTTTCCGGGTTTGGATGCACCAGAACTAATAACTTTATCTAACTTTACCAACCCTGCGCACATGGCGTTGACCAAGGGGTTTTCTCTGTAACAAGGATCGTAGTAGGTCAAGCCCCCTACGGTTGGGACACTGGTGCAGTTGGCGTAATTTGCGATTCCTTTTATGACTCCCTCTCGCAAGAAGTTAGATCTTTCGTCGCTTGGCGGGCCTAAAAAAAGGCAGTCCATGGAGGCTATGGGGCGAGCTCCCACGGCCAGAACGTCCCTGATGATCCCGCCCACGCCTGTAGCAGCTCCCTGGACGGGTTCTATGGCAGAAGGGTGGTTGTGACTTTCCATCTTGAAGGCTATGCCAAAACCCGAACCAATATTTACGATTCCGGCATTTTCTCCCGGACCTTGAAGGACGTGCTTGCCTTCCGTTGGAAAAAGGGCCAGCAAATCTTTGGTGGACTTGTAACTGCAGTGCTCAGACCACATCACGGAGAACAGCCTTAATTCGATATCGTTTGGCTCCCTCCCCAAGGCGTCTTTTATCTGCAGATATTCTTCCTCCCTTAAACCGAAGAAGGTTTCTCTCATTTTTGCATCTCCTTTATTCCCGTATTCTGCGCCAGATTTCTTCGTATGCCTCTAAGACGTTTCCTAAGTCTTTCCTGAATCTATCTTTATCCAATCGTTCACTTGACGAGAGATCCCAAAAGCGGCATGTGTCGGGAGAAATTTCGTCAGCTACATAAACATTTCCATCGTCGTCCGTTCCGAACTCCAGTTTGAAATCTACGAGCTTAATGCCGCGTTCTAGCAAGAATTCGGACAATATCTCGTTAACTTTTATGCTAAGTTGCTTCATCCTTTCTACTTGGGCCTTTGAGGCAAAGCTAAATGCCCTGATGTGATCTTCCGTCACCAAGGGATCGCCAAGCTCATCGTTTTTCAGGTAAAACTCCACAAGTGGGGGATCAAGATTTAAGCCTTCCCGGACGCCCAGCCTTTTGCATAAAGATCCCGTGCTTACGTTTCTAACAACCACTTCCAGGGGAATTATCTTGAGCTTTTTCACGAGTTGGTGGTT
>JAAYTM010000181.1 GCA_012518015.1 Synergistaceae bacterium | reverse complement strand
CTATATTTGGAAGGGCTTTAGCGTAAGTACCCCCGCCCATCGATAACAATTTCGCTTCTTGTCCAGTCTTTTCTTCATATACTTTCTGAAGTTTTTTAATCAAAATGCTGTCCTTCGGCATGTTAAGGGGTGCTTTCTTGCAAAGGATGTTCAAGGAAAAGCCTTCCTTCTGCGATAAGGATTCTAAAGACAGAATTACATCTTCAGATTTAAAAGAGACAGGAAAACGTATATCCAAAATTAAAGACAGACAACCATCCTCAAAGTTAATTTGTCCTAAATTGCATGTTAGTTTGCCTGATAATTCATCCTCCAAAAAAATTCCTAAGTTAACACCGTTAACGTCACCGTAGAAATATCCGCTCAGTCCCCTTAAACTTTCCCCCCAATCTTCATCGATTGAATATCCTAAAAGATATAAAAGGTTAGCTATGGCATTGACGCCCAGTTCGGGTGTACTCCCATGGGCCGCAACCCCAGACACCTTGATCGTCGCGATTTCGCTCTCTGCATTAACTGCGACTTTTATGCCCTTTTCGCGTGCAACTTTTTTAAAGGCGTTTAATATCTTTTGTTTTTCGGAAAGATCAAAAAAGCGGATTTGGGCTTCTGCTTCAGAGGGTACCACATTAGGTACAGTACCGCCACAAATTCCTAAAAGCAACGCTTTGGAGTTATTGGGCTGTATAAAAGGGACTTTAATACGTACATGCAGCTGTCCTTTTTCATAGGCAACTATAGGAAACTCTCCATCTGGGGTAAACCCCATTATAGGTATTTCCCCGCCATGCTCTAAGTAGTAATGCATGTCCTTCATACCGCTTTCCTCGTTAGTTCCAAATAAGATACGAATTCTGCGTTTTACAGGAAAAGAAAGTTCCTTTATAGCGTACAAAGCCCATAACGCACCTATAATGGGTCCTTTGTCGTCCATTACTCCTCGTCCGAACATTTTATTTCCATGTATCTCTCCGCCAAAAGGAGGACGCGTCCACCCTTCTCCGGAAGGCACCACGTCGAGGTGCCCTAGAACGACAATCATGTTTTCGCTTTCGCCGTATTCAGCCCAACCAACATATCCATCCAAGTCGTACGTTTTAAATCCCAGCGAAGACGCCGTTTTTAAAGCATGATTCAATGCCTCTTTCACTTGAATTCCAAAGGGAGCGTCCAAGGTAGGATCTCCTTGAATGCTCGGAATCCTTATAGATTCTTGAAGATTTAGTATTATTGATGGAAATAAATTTGCAATTCTAGCATCAAGAGATGTCATAGTATTTTCCTCTTCTCACTTTCTGTGGCAGGATTAATAACTCGGAATACCCATTTTTCTGCAAATTTCGGCTGCTTTAGGGTCTTTATAAACACCGTTTTCTTCAAACAAAACGTCATCAAGCAATATCGTTGGATTCAATGTAACTCCATCGGTATGTGATGCCGCTGACCAGCCCTTACCCATGATCTGTTTGCCTTGACTCCCAAATCCAAATTCTATGCATCCAAAAATCCTCTCGTCTTCTACAATTCGCCCTGTAGGCGCGGTTACGCCTGGATTGAAGCCAAGAGAGTAGTGAGCGAGCCTAAACATATTGGGATCGTTGAAGGATTTAAGCCAGGTTTCAAAAATTTTTGCTTCTCTTCCTCCGGAAATTGACTGTATTACCCCCTTTTCTATTTCCAACGCGATTGGCTCTCTTATGATTCCAAGTTGTGCTGGAGGAAATACCGCAGCGTCAAATACTATGGTGCCGTTTATTGTCTCTTCAACCGGACACCAGCTTACTTGCCCCGCTAACATGACAGGGTATCCCTTTTTGGTAGCTTTTTCTCCAGAGAGGCGTATTTTACGTCCTTGATTATATGCCACTAGATCTGTGCCGCTAGGATTTTTAACTTCAACCTTATTTGCTTTTCCAAGTATTTCCTGGAGGTGACGCCCAAGCTCCACGACCATGTCGTAATCTATTCTTTCTACACAGTTAACTAGCATCATCACATCCATGCCCGTTAGGTTGATGTACCTGCATCCCTTGTCCATGGCGTCTCTCCAGGTTTGAGAGTGCATAACGGTGGCGTAAGCTATCTCTATCCACACGTCGGCATTTGCAGTAGCCGCAGCCATATGAGCTGGCATTTCGCTTGCGAAGGTCTTAATCGGAGTAGGGTAGTACAATATAATGGGTTTAGCTCCAATTGCGTAAGCAGCGTCTCCGATCGCCTCGGCAACCCTCCTGTCGCCCGAGCTGTCACAGGTCACCACTACGGTCTCTCCCTCTTTTGCGAGCATAACGTCTCGCACCAACTTCAATGCGCCATTCATAGTTTCCATTGAACAATATTTTTCCGTTGGTTCTATTCCACTTTTAAATTCCACCGTTAAGCCACCTTCCCTTTTATATGTTACTTTGATTATAGCTGACCATGTAGCCTTTTACATTGGACGCATTGATAAACAAGTAAATATTATTTGTAATTTTCGAACAATTTGCGATTATCATAATATTTGATTTGTTAAATATTACAAAGATTATGTTAATATATTGGGGGAAATGACAAAGCATTCCTCAAAAAGGTCGATTCCCCGGAGGGATAAAAATGTCTCTGACTGTAGAAGAGATGTTACAAATTGGCGTCCTAAGTGATGTGAAAATTCTGGCTGGCGAACAAGGGCTGTCTAACCGAATTGTTAAAACTGTGGTGGTAATAGATGTACCAAATGCTGGTCAATGGGTGAGAGGCGGTGAATTTTTACTTACGTCAGGATATCTTTTCGCGAATGACTCTCTATCATTCGTTGACCTAGTAGATAGCCTCGCCAAGAAAAATGCAGCTGCACTGGGCGTTAAAATCGGACGTTTTCTGAACAAGGTGCCGGAGGAAGCGATAGCAAAGGCTAATAAATATGATTTTCCGATATTAAAAATCCCAACCTTCATGAATCACGTTGACATAATAAACCCGGTGCTTTCGGCAATTGTAAACAGTCAATACAAACTGCTGGAGACAACTGAAGCTATAAGAACAGAATTCCTCAATTCTCTTCTTTTGAACAAGGGAATTGAGGACATGCTCAATATTCTTGCAAGGTTCTTAAACGTTGGTGTAGCGTATATAGATGAAATTTTTGGTATCGGTTACGGTTCCGAAAATAGTTCCTTTAAAGACACTTGCGTCGTGCCTGATATGTTAAGCGAAATAATAAAGGATTATACCCATGTAAAAATTACCAACGCAAATAAAACGATTGGACACCTAGTTTTTGAAAAAGAGCCCAGTTACTTGACTCGCTTCGCTGATGTTGCAATTCGCGAAGCACAAAGAGCACTCTTATTACACTTTCAGAGGATGGAATTTGCATCCAAAGTTGAAAGACGACACAAAGACGCATTCATAAAGGATATTCTATATTCCAAGTTTAAAAAACCAGCCGAGGTTTTCCTGCAAGCGAAAGTCCACGGGTGGGATCCAGGGTGGAAGCTAGTTGTAGCTACTATAAAAACTATCGAAGAAAATAAATCCACTAATAATACAACTACTGATGCTCTCCCAACTACTGATGCTCTTGTTGAAGAGGAGGAGCATTTATTAAACTTTTTAAATGAGAAGCTCAATGTCTACTTCCCAGGAACAATGGCAACGAACATCAGTCCATATTTTGTAGCATTAATACCCCTGAAAGAAGAGAAGGACTACATCGGTCTATGCAAAACAATAGAAAAGTTGCACGACGTACTCACGCGATATATGGAAAGTGACGTTGTTGTTTCTGTAAGTTCGGCGAAAAAAGACTTATCAGAAGCACCGCATGCCTTTTCTGAGAGTTTGGAGACTTTGGATATTTTAAGGCGAATGGAACAAAAACCGGGTGTGTATTCTTGGTGTGACCTAGGGGTAGAAAAGATATTGTGTGCTCTCAAGGGCTCTGAAATAAGCCGAAACTTTTGGAGAAAAACCTTGGGCAAACTTATTGACACGAAAGATGAAAGCTCCCTATTTTTATTCCAAACGCTTGAAGCTCTTATATCAAATGATTGGCAGCTAAAACAAACGGCGGACTTTCTTCACATTCACTACAATACCTTAAAATATAGGATCAAAAGATTAGAAGATATTTTAGGGATTGATGGGTTATCGGAAGGAAAAAGGCGTTTTGATAT
>JAAYTM010000180.1 GCA_012518015.1 Synergistaceae bacterium | reverse complement strand
TATCGTTATTCCCCGTTCCCTTTCCTCGGGTGCCTTGTCTATTTCCTCGAAGGCCGTGAAGTCGGCATACCCTACTGTGGACAGCACCCTCGTTATGGCAGCTGTCAAGGTAGTCTTGCCGTGGTCTATGTGCCCTATGGTACCTATGTTTAAATGTGGTTTTACCCTCTCAAACTTTGCCTTTGCCATGCTTGTCAGCCTCCCTTATCCTAATCGTAGATTGCAACCGATAATGACACTTGACTGATCCATTCGCCTGTAACATTATCCAAATACTAACAGAATTTTCCCCTCATTCAATCATAGCTGTAAGTAAGTCCTCGGTAGTCATAATTCACGGCAACATACTAAAAGAGATCCGAAACATATCCAACGTCTCGGACCTCTAACTTCCTGGAGCCGACTGCCGGAATCGAACCGGCGACCCCTTCCTTACCATGGAAGTGCTCTGCCTGCTGAGCTAAGTCGGCCCAATGGTGGGGGGAGCAGGATTTGAACCTGCGAAGGCAGACGCCGGCAGATTTACAGTCTGCTGCCTTTGACCGCTTGGCTATCCCCCCGCAACCGACCATGTACACCGGCTTGTGAGAATGATTATACAAGGACTTAGCAGTTTGTCAACTTCAAAGAATCCTTCCAAGATTTAAAGTAGGACTATGGCATCACCGGTCCATAAGAAACAGGCGGCGTCCCCACTGAAAAGCCAAAGGTCCAATCGCTACGATCATCATATAAAGCAAATACGCTTAAGTCAATAATCCTGTTGGGGATATTCAATCCTATTCCGACTTCCCATAGCTCTTGGATCCTACGCCAGTCATCATCCAATGCATATCCGATAGCACCAAAAAATTCGGGTTCCAATTTACCCCACAAACCTTTAGCAAAAGTATTTTGCACGC
Organism: Synergistaceae bacterium; assembly: GCA_012518015.1. Lineage (GTDB taxonomy): Bacteria > Synergistota > Synergistia > Synergistales > Acetomicrobiaceae > Acetomicrobium. The sequence goes on along the minus strand of JAAYTM010000180.1, from coordinate 667 downwards.
TCACCCTAGTCCAAGCAGCGTTTTCTGCCATAACGGGGTGTCCCAATCGACCAAGCATTTCTCCATAACCCCCCAAATAAGCAGCCCACGCAGGCGTGCTCGCATCTCCCTTTTCTACCCCACCAGAAATGGTTGCCCTCCACTCATCGCTTAACGGTAAAGAGGACGCAAAGACAACGCGACCTAGCAATGTTTCTCCCTCTGGATACCAAAAAAGCCCTTCAGTTTCGAAATAACCAGCGGATTTGTCGTCTTTTTTGTTTTTATACGAGAATTTAACCATCGGCCCCCAGTGGTGCTCGTCTTTGCCATCATCCACATGATCGAAGGCAATACCACCGCTAAAAGACATGTAGTCTTCACCGACGTTATCAAACCCTAGGTAAGCAAAATACCTTTTCCAGCTGACCTTGCCGTAATTTTCTGGAGTTATCTCCCAATCTTGAAAGGCCAAACTTGACTCGAAGCGCCAGTTACTTCCCTCGCTTCCAACGTAACTGGCTCTCGCAAAGAAATTTTCCCCAAGCCAAAATTGCAAGTGAGCCTCATCGCCCAAATCCCATAAATCCCTTTGCATGTATTTCAATGTCGCCCACCTGTTATCTGAAGAAATATTAGTGCTATAGCCGGAAAAGGCATATTCTTTTTGAGGTTTTCTTTTCACCAC
>JAAYTM010000179.1 GCA_012518015.1 Synergistaceae bacterium | reverse complement strand
TGATGGGAGCATATGAAGCACGGGAGATTGTCCTATAGCGGCAATTACAGTGTCGGCTTCTATAGTGAAGGTTTCCCCCGTTGGGATGGGTCTTCTTCGTCCTGAAGCATCAGGCTCACCTAGAACCATCTTTTCGCAAACCAACTGCTGAACTCGGTCATGCCCCTTTATTTCCTTAGGCGCAGCAAGATAGATGAAGTTTATCCCTTCTTCCATGGCCTCTTCGATCTCTTCATCCTCGGCGGGCATTTCCTGCCTTGTGCGCCTGTACACCACTGTGACAGTTTCTGCTCCAAGCCTTTTAGCGCATCGACAAGCATCCATCGCTGTGTTTCCGCCGCCTATTACGATTACTTTCTTCCCGATTTCAACCGGGAGATGATTATTTACGTCGTATAGGAATTCTATCCCTGCTAGAACCCCATTTAAATTTTCTCCAGGCACTCTTAAGGGAGTGCTTTGCCAGCAACCAAAGGCAAGCAAAAGGGCATCATGTTTTAAGCGAAGTTGCTCTAGGGTTATATCCTTTCCAAGGGCCGTATTTGTTTTAGTTTTTATGCCCCACGATAGCAGCCATTCTATTTCTTTTTTTAGGATATGACGAGGCAGCCTGTACTCCGGGATGCCAAAACGCAGCATACCGCCTAATTCAGATTCTTTCTCGAATATGGTGACTTCATAACCTTTCTTTCTCAGAAAAAATGCGGCCGAGAGCCCTGCCGGTCCTCCTCCAATGATGGCAACGCTGTGACCGTTTTCCTGAATTTCATCGACGTGGCCAACCATATCCTTTTCTAAGCCCCAGTCGCTTATAAAGCGCTTTATTTCCCTTATGGAAACCGGCTCCTCATCGACGAAATTTCGCCTGCACTCTTCTTGACATGGGGCGGGACAAATCCTTCCAATGGAGGCAGGCAAAGTGATGTTTTCGTGCAAAAGGTCTAAGGCCTCTTTATATAAACCAACAGCAGCCAAATTTACGTAGCCCTGAACATCTCCCCTTGCGGGACAAGCTAACGTACAAGGCGGCCTGCAATCTCCCACATGATTAGATAACAACAACTCGAGAGTGGCCTTTCTGGCATCCTTTACCCTTTCCGAGTCAGTATATATCTCCATGCCATGGAAAATCTTGTTGGAACAAGCTCGAAGCAGAGTTTTGGCACCTTTAACCTCAACCATGCAAAGCGAACATCCACCATGAATTGACAGGCGTGGGTCATAGCAAAGATGTGGAATTTCTGCGCCACACTCGGTACACAAATCTAAAATTGTTTGTCCCGAAAAGCCATATACCTCTCGACCATCTAGCAATACTCTAATATTTCGTTCCAAACTTCAAGACCTCCTCAATTAATTATTGCAACAAAACAGAACTATTCTGGCACGTCTTGTGTAAATAAGATATTTTTCGGTTCTTATCCCCAATAAACTAGAGATGGACAAGACATCGTTGATGCGTTCCAATATCTCTAGCATCCTTAACGAGAGATTAGTGGCAGGGACTAACTTTAGTCTTTTCGGTAATTTTCCAGCACTTGTATAGCTTTATCCGGAGTTAGCCGACCGTAAACTTTGTCTTCAACCATCATCACTGGTGCCAAACCACAACACCCGAGGCATGCAACAGGTTGTAGCGTAAAAAGGCCGTCATCCGTTGTATCGCCTTCTGAAATGCCCAAATGTCTAACTACCTCTTGAGCGATGAGAAGAGATCCTTGAACGTGGCATGCCGTACCCCTGCAAAGCTTGATGGTGTATTTTCCGGGAGGGTTAAACCGAAACATAGCGTAGAAGGTGGCCACTCCATAGAGACTTGCCTCTGAAATATCGAGTTCTCTGGCTACTTTGCTCATAGCTTTCTGAGGCAAGTAACCAAAGGTATCTTGAATTTTGGATAAAAGCGATATAGTGATGCCTTTTTTTCCTCTGAAGCTTTCAATGATGTTTTGCAGCACTTGTTCGTTGCCTTGTTCTACAGTAAGCACGGGCATTCCTCCTGTTTAAAATATTGGTCTCGGAAAAGATAGATTCTGGGATAGTATAATACTACC
>JAAYTM010000033.1 GCA_012518015.1 Synergistaceae bacterium | reverse complement strand
TCCCACCAGCGCTGCTATGGCCGGAAACGTGGTGCTCTGGAAACCCGCCTCCTCCGCCGTGTATTCAGCATATCACGTGATGACTATCCTTCGAAAAGCGGGCCTTCCAGATGGAGTTATAAACTTTATCCCAGGCCCCGGAAATGTACTAGGAAGCATCGCCCTTTTAAATCCATGGCTCGCGGGTGTACACTTCACGGGTTCTACGGCGACGTTCCAGTCTATGTGGCAAACTGTGGGACAAAACTTGTCAAATTACAGGACCTATCCTAGGCTCGTAGGTGAAACTGGCGGAAAAGACTTTGTCTTCGTTCACCCCTCTGCGGATCTTGAGCCATTGGTTACAGCTTTGGTCAGGGGGGCCTTTGAATTCCAGGGGCAGAAATGTTCTGCGGCATCGCGCGCTTATGTCCCTGAGAGCATGTGGCCCGCGTTGAAGAAAAGGCTCGTTGAAGAGATAAGCACGACAAAGATGGGTGACATAGAAGACTTCACAAATTTCATGGGCGCCGTAATCGATGCTCAGGCATTTCGGTCAATAAAAGGGTATATCGACTACGCCAAGGAGTCTCCGGAAGCCGAGATAATCTGCGGCGGGAACGCCGACGACAGCGTTGGCTTTTTCATCGAACCCACCGTAATAGTAACGACCAACCCTCGCTTCAAGACCATGGAAGAAGAGATATTTGGGCCGGTTTTAACAATATATATCTACAAAGATGAGGAAATTGAGGAAGCTTTGGATCTTTGCGATTCAACTTCAATCTATGGACTCACAGGTGCAGTTTTTGCTCAGGACAGAGAAGCCATAGTCAAGATCGAAAAGCGCCTGACCCATGCCGCCGGTAATTTCTACATTAACGATAAGCCCACTGGCGCAGTAATCGCTCAGCAGCCCTTCGGAGGAGCAAGAGCCTCAGGTACCAATGACAAGGCAGGCTCCAAAATCAACATGATGCGCTGGGTAAGCCCGAGAGCCATCAAAGAACACCTCAATCCGCCAGTAGGGTACAGATACCCATTCATGGACGAAAAATAAAGGTTAAGACAAAATGAAGAAAATAACTACCGGCAGCATGCACTTTTGCTAAACGCTGCCGGTAGTTATTTTGACAACTACACAATTTTGTGTTAAAAATTTAAGAGGTTATTCAGAAGATAGAATCAGATAAAACTGAGATGGGAGGCTGGCAAAATGCTAGGTTTTATTGGCGGAGGAGCCATGGCCGAAGCCTTACTTAGAGGTATTTTGGCCAAGGGCTTAGTTCAACCGGATAAGGTGTGGGTATCAGATATCGATGCTAATCGGCTTTCATACCTCAAGGAGTCATTGGGGGTACAAACGACTGCCAGCAATACTGAGATACTGGAAAAATCCCGAATAATTTTCCTAGCAGTAAAGCCCCAGGTGGCGCCTGTCATTCTATCCGAACTAAAGGGTCTCTGGGAGGATAAACACTTGGTAGTTTCCATCATGGCCGGTGTACCTCTTTCTTATTTAAACAAGTACACAGGGCCGGCACGATTGATAAGAGTTATGCCCAATACACCTTGCCTGGTTCAGGCCGGGGCTGCGGCCATAGCGATGGGACCGAATGCAAAAGAATCCGATGTAGACGAAGTTAAAGCTCTGTTGTCCGCTGTCGCGAAGGTCGTCGTTTTGGATGAAAGCTTGTTGGATGCCGTGACAGGGCTCAGCGGTTCTGCACCAGCTTATGTATATATCTTTATTGAAGCACTTGCCGATGGTGGCGTCATGGCCGGTTTGCCGCGCCCGGTAGCTATGACTCTGGCAGCACAGACAGTATTTGGCGCCGCTAAAATGGTAATTGAAACGGGAGAACACCCGGGCAGTCTCAAGGACAGGGTAACCTCTCCAGCCGGTACCACCATTGCCGGCGTAGCTGCACTGGAAGATGGCGGTTTCCGAGGATTGGTGATAAGAGCAGTGGCAGATGCCGCTGAGCGATCAGCTGAGCTGGGACGAGAGAGGGATTAAAAACAAACCCCTCCTAGCCAAAGGGCCTGGAGGGGTTTGTTGACCTACTTATTTCTCATTTTTTGAAGACCTTAGCCACTGTCTCGACAACTAAGTCTTCATCGGGTACGTAGGGGAGGGTAATGTGGTAATCGCTCTTTTGGTTTTCGTTTACCTCGCGGGCAACTTCCATTGCACCGCTGTTTCTTGCCCATGATCTTCTCGCCACGCCAACCAACACGTCCCAGGCGATTGCTCTGTCGATGATCTTATCGATGCGCTCGCTTCCATCGAGTACAAGGCCGAATCCTCCGTTTATGGCCTTGCTTATCCCGACTCCGCCTCCGTTGTGAAGGGCTATCAACGACATCCCGCGAGCTGCGTTTCCTGCGTAGCAATGTACCGCCATGTCCGCCGTTATGTTGCTCCCGTCTTTTATGTTAGCCGTCTCTCTGAAGGGTGAATCCGTCCCGCCCGTGTCGTGGTGATCTCTCCCGAGCATGACGGGCCCAATTTCGCCCCTTCGAACCATTTCGTTGAACTTGCGCGCTATGGCAAGCCTGAGATCTGCGTCGGCATAAAGTATCCTTGCCTGAGTACCGACGACCAGGTTATTTTTATCGGCATCTCTTATCCAAATGTAGTTGTCCCTATCTTGGGGCCTGCGGTTCGGATCGATGCATTCCAGGGCTGCTTTGTCCGTTTTAAGCAGGTCTTCGCGCTTACCGGATAAACAGACCCACCTGAAAGGCCCATAGCCGTAATCAAAAAGAAGCGGCCCCATGATGTCTTCTACGTAAGAGGGGAATATGAAGCCGTCCCTTTCGTCAATGCCGTTTTTACAAATTTCTTTGACGCCCGCATCATATACGGCCTTCATGAAGGAATTACCGTAATCGAAGAAGTACGCCCCGCGGTCCACAAGCGTCTTAATCAGTTCGAAATGCTTGCGCAAGCTCTTGTCCACCAGCTGTTTGAATTTCTCTCTGTCTTCCGACAGCATCTTTGTCCTTTCCTCGAAGGTAAGTCCCTGAGGGCAATAACCCCCGTCGTAGGCGGCATGACAAGACGTCTGATCGGAAATTAACTCTGCATTTATTCCTATTTTGACGACGTACTCGAGCAGGTCAACGATGTTTCCGTAGTAGGCTATGGAAATGGGTTCTTTATCTTTAAGATGTTTGTTTGCAACCCTAAACACTTCGTCTAAATCAGAAGATACGAGGGACACCCAACCCTGTTTTTTTCGCGTCTCGATCCTCGAGGGATCCACTTCGGCGATGATGCCCACGGCCCCAGCTATTTCGCAGGCCTTGGGTTGAGCTCCGCTCATGCCGCCCAGTCCTGAGGATATGAAAAGGTGTCCTCGCATGTCATCGCCGGGTTTAAGGCCCAGGTGCAATCTTCCTGCGTTAAGTATGGTGTTGTAAGTACCGTGAACGATTCCCTGTGGTCCTATATACATCCATCCGCCGGCAGTCATCTGTCCGTAATTTGTGACTCCAAGCTGCATTCCTCTGTGCCAGTTTTCCTGGTCATCGTACATCCCCACCAGCAGGCCGTTTGTTATGATTACCCTTGGAGCCTCCGGGTGTGATTTAAAAAGTCCCAAAGGATGGCCCGACATCACGACAAGCGTATGGTTTTGGTCTAAAATTTCAAGATACTTTTTGATCAACCGATACTGCATCCAGTTTTGGCATACCTGGCCCGTTTCGCCGTAAGTTACAAGCTCGTAGGGGTAAAGGGCTACTTCGAAGTCCAGGTTGTTGTCGATCATGACTTGAAAGGCCTTGCCCTCGATGCAATTTCCCTTGTATTCGTCGATGGGACGTCCCCAAATGCGCCCCTTTGGCCTGAACCTGTAACCGTAAATACGGCCTCGGGTTGCGAGCTCTTCCATGAATTCGGGAGCAAGCTTTTCGTGAAGTTCCTCGGGGATATAGCGCAGGGCGTTTTTCAGCGCGAGCTCTGCTTCATCTTGGCTCAGCGTGAAGCCCCTGTCGGGTGCTCTTCTGATATTTGGTTCAAAGGGAGGGTACTCGGGAAGTTCGGGGTCAAGCTTGATGGTCATGGCCTTGCTGTTTAACATGTTTATTTCTTTCACCTCAAACTACCTCCTTTTTTAATTTTTTAAAGTGGTCAAAGCCTCTCTTTTATATGGGCTGCAGCATCCTTTAATTTTTTGACGATTACCTCTTCTTGACAGTCGAAACTGGCAACCAATCCAGCCAAACCAAGCTGAGCCACAAATAAACCCCTTGAGTCAAAAAGAGGCACGCTTATGTCTCCTGCGTGGGGGATCCATTCCTCCCTGCTGTAAGCAAAACCTTGCTCTTTGATTTCTTCAAGTTCCTCTTTAAAGCGGTTTTTGTTGATTTCTTGGGGGATGTTGTTACAGACGATGCGTTCTTGGAGGTCTTTTGTGCTAAATGCCAGCAGCACTTTTCCGGTAGCGCTTACATGAAGGGGTATACTCATCCCGCGGTGAGCTACGTATTTGACAGGGCATGCCGGTTCGACGTGGTAAATGCACAAACCGGCAGTTCCTTCCAGAACGCTTAATATGGCGGTCTTTTGCGTTTCACGCACCAACCGCTTCATTTCGGGAGAAGCGGCATTGATCAAAGCTTGATGAAAAAGCTTTTCGTTGTGAAGGAGAAAGAATCTGACTCCAGGGCGAAATTGATCGGTCTCATGGTCTTGGTATACCCATTCCTGTCTTTCCAGGGATTTTAACAAACGATGTAGAGTGCTTTTGGGTATTCCCGTGAGGCTTTCTATCTCCCTGAGGCTATAGCTATTATGAGAAGAGCACAAAAGCTCCATTATGGCCGTTACTTTGCTCACTGTATCGGTTTTGAAAGTGGTCTTAGCCATTTTCTTCCCCCAAATATGGGACATTACGTCCCATTTTTTAAAAGAATAGCAGCAATCTATATGCCTGTCAACTTAAATGCAGAAGTTTACTCAGCTAATAATTGGCTCCTAGTTTTTGTCGGCTGAATGTTTTTGCAGGACAGGATTTGATTTGAAATGAAGCTTCGAGGGATACGTTTAAGGAAAATGCCACCGGAAAAATCTGACGTAATACTTGTATATCTGCAATTTATCGGCAATTTATTGGTTCGCCATCGAAATAGAGCGTACCGACTGATGTTATATTGTTTTAGTCGTCAACGTTGATTTTTTGTATAACCAAAACCGGGTATTTCGATTTTCTTTTCAATCTTGCCGATCAACCTGGCGGCAGCCAGGACTATTACGAGGTATATGAGGGCAACGATCAAATACACCCTAAAAAACTGATAGTTTCTGCTGGCGATGAACTTTCCCTGTGTTAAAAGATCCGGTGCTCCGATTACGTAAGCTATTGACGTGGATTTAAGCAAGTAAATTAATTCGTTCGTCCATGCGGGGATCGACCACCTGATGGCCTGAGGCAGCACTACGTAAATTATGGTCTGCCAGCTGCTCATGCCCAAAGAATAAGCCGCCATGTATTGATCCTCTCCCACGGCTTCTATGGAGCCGCGCGTATACTCAGCCTGGTAAGCCGCGGAATTTAAGGTAAAACCCAAAAATGCCACAGTTATCGCTGACAGCCTTATGCCGTAAGGAGGAAGCGCAAAGTAGAGTATGAAAAGTTGAGCAAGAAGCGGCGTTCCTCGGATAATTTCGATATAGGCGGTACAAAGCCACGACAGAAGCCTAGTGCCAAAACTTCTTCCCAAGGCAAGCAGGACGCCAAAGATGGTGCCAAAAACCATTGAAACTATGGCAAGCTCAAAGGTGAACACCAGGCCTTGCATCAAGGTCCCGAAGTTGGTTACGAAAATATCTACGATCATAAACTGTCTTAAAAATTCGGACATGTCAATCTCCTGCCTTTAGCCTTCTCCGTAAAGTTCGCTCAGTTTAAATAAAAACTCCCTGGTGCGCGGATTTTCAGGATCTTTAAACATCTTTTCAGGGGGAGCCTGTTCCACGATTTTCCCATCTTCTATGAATATGATTTCGTCTGAAACCGACCTTGCAAAGCCCATCTCGTGAGATACGACGAGCATGGTCATGTTGGACTCGGCCAGTTCCTGCATTACCGCCAAAACTTCGCCTATTAGCTCCGGATCCAAAGCGGACGTTGGTTCGTCAAAGAGCATCAGCTTGGGGTCCATCGCCAAGGCCCGTGCGATGGCAACTCTTTGTTTTTGCCCGCCCGAAAGCTGTGCCGGGTAAAGGTCTTCTATCCCAGATAATCCCACCCTGTTTAGCTCGTAGCGAGCCCGCTCCAAGGCCTCTTTCTTCGGGATTTTTTTGACCTTTGTCAGCCCTATCATGACGTTTTCCAGGGCCGTCAGGTGATTGAACAAGCCGAAGTCTTGAAAAACGTAGCCAATCTGTTGCCTGATGGCGTTGATGTTTTTACACCTTACGATTTCCGTGTCACCTAGCCAGATCTCGCCTTCGTCGGGTACGACAAGTCTGTTTATGGACTTTAAGAGCGTGCTTTTTCCCGTGCCGCTAGGGCCTATTATGACTTTTGTTTCTCCCTTATTTAAGTCGAAAGAGATTCCGTCGAGTACCACCTTGTCGCCAAAGCGTTTTTTTAAGTTTATTATCCTGAGCAGCGGTTTGTCCGACATTTAACTTTTACACTCCTATCCCTGGAATCTTGAGTTTATTTTCAAGCATCTTTAAAAGCCTTGCCACTCCAAACGTAAGGACGAAGTAGATGGCTGCGATTACCAAAAATATAGGCAGAGGCTTATATTCTACGGCGATGATGTATTGGCCGTGCCTTAAAAGTTCGACCACTCCTATGGCGTAAGCAAGGGACGTGTCTTTGAGTATTATGGCGTATTCATTGGCGAAGGGGGGAATAAAGGCCCTGATCGCCTGCGGGAAAATTACGTATATAAAAGCTTTGTATTCACCCATGCCCAAAGAGTAGGCCGCCGTCAGTTGGTCTGAGCCAACTGACATGAAACTTCCCCTGAAAATTTGAGCCATGTAGGCCGCCGAACGCAGGCCGAGGGCCAACACAGCGGCATAAAAGGGGCTCAGCCTAAATCCGATATTGGGGAGGCCGTAAAAGACCAAAAGGAGCAGCACCAGTTCCGGCACGCTTCTGAAAATCCTGTCGTAAATGCCCGCCAGCAGGCGAACGGGCTTGTTGCCGTAAGTTTGAAAAAAAGCTATGATCAAACCCAACACCAATCCCAGGGCTAAGATTAAGATCGTAAGTTTTATAGTAACAAAAGTCCCTTCCAACAAGGTTGGGAGGGACTTTTGTACCAGTTCAAAAAAATCTAACAAAACAAATCCCTCGTCTGCGCGACTTTATTTAAAAATATTTCTTTAAAAGTTCGTCCATCTTGCCGCTCGCCTTCACTTCTTCAAGTCCTTTGTTCAACTTTTCGAGGAGTTCTTTGTTGCCCTTGGCGACCGCAAAGCCGTATTCCTCGCCGGTGATTATTTCGGCCACCATCACGACCGGGTTTTCCGCCGCATACCGTAGGGCAACAGGGGTATCCAAGACTACGCCGTCAACATTTCCGTTTAAGAGGTCTTGAATTGCCAAAACGAAGGTATCAAAGCGGGTTACCTTGCCTTTCAGTATGCCCGTTTTCTCCAAGTTTTCCTCCACCCAAAGGTCTCCCGTGGTTCCCGTCTGCACTGCCAGCTTGTGGTCTCCAAACAAAACAGTGACGTTTTTTCCACTTCCCTCTTTTACCAGCACGGCCTGATTTGCCGAGTAGTAAGGCTCCGTAAAGTCCACGACCTTTGCCCTTTCTTCGGTAATGGTCATGCCGGAAGCCACGATATCGATTGTGCCGGCATTTAAACCGGGGATGAGGGAGTCAAAGCTGATATCCTGAAACTCGACCTTGATGCCTTGGCTTTCGGCAATCGCCTTTATCAAGTCGATGTCAAATCCCACTATTTGGCCCTTTTCGATGTATTCAAAGGGCGGGAAATCCGCGCTCGTGCCGACAATGTATGTCTTTGCAAAGGCGGGTGCAACTACCATGAACAAGGCCATCACTATGACGGATAAATAAAGTAAACATTTTTTCATTTACCAACACCTCCTGATATTGTACCAATGCTCTCGGTTTAAATGACCCATAGAAACAATATAAAGCCCTTTGTGGTATTTTGTCAATAAACATAAGTTTACAAGCAAAAAAGGAATAATGCTGACGAGTTCGCACCTCTGCATTTGCCGGGTTATGTTATCATTAGTTTAGTATATATATTTCATATCGTATTATATTATAGAACAGAGATTTTACACGGACAAGTAATGTCAAAATTGTTAAAAAGTGTGTATATGTTTAGTTTGCCATCTTCGACATCAAAGGGCAAGGGTAATTCTAACTTCGTAGATTCCCCTTTGCAAAACCGCTGCTTTTAAAATAATGAAATTCGTGGTAAATATTTTTAGCGGAAGCGAACGGAAAGTCGCTCACCTTTACCTAAGACTTAAGGAGGCTGCTTCATGTTGTCAGGCAGGAAAGGAAAAGCAAGGTCAATAATTCTCCTGGTATTTTGTTTGGTCCTATTGCAAACTAGCACTGCGGCGGCCATATCTCGCGGAGAGGTAGTTTACGAGATAATGTCCGCCTTGGAGTTGCCCCTCGTTCAAGGTGACTCCGGATTTGTCGACGTCTCAAAGCTCACCCTTCACGGAGAGTCAATACAGGCCGCAAAGGCCTTGGGAATTTTGCCGCCCTTCGAGCATTTTCACCCTACTTTAGAGGCGGCTAACGCAGAGGCCGTCATGTTTGCCGTGCGCGCCCTTGGTCTCTTTAACGAAGCTGAAATATTAAGTTCGATATGCGAATTTGAAGGAGACAAAAGCGGAGTGCCGCTTCATCTTATGCCCTACATGGCGATAGCAAGTGAGATGACCCCAAAGGCCCCGGACGAATTTTTATCGAACCCGAGGGACAACGTAACGCGCTCCGGTTTAAATTCCCTCGTTGCCTGGTTAAAAAACTGCAAAAATGGTCTGATTTTTGAAAAAACCCTCAGAGATGACATAGTTACCGTCACGATGCACAGGGAGGGAATTGGACGCCCTCCAAAACTTTGGTTGGTTTTGGTCGATGAAATACCTCTTGATGCCGAGGCGAAAGCTCGTGATCTCGCAGGCTACTTGAAAAACTTGGGCCTTCCTGCTTTCGTAGTGCGGCAGGAATGGGCCTTTCAGGTAACCATAGGTCCCTTTGCAAATTACATCAAGGCCTATGAAGTTTTAACTTCTTTGCCAAAGCACTTGACCGCTTCAATTGTTCCCTATGGGGCTGCTGAGGAAAGCCCGGCACTTTTTTGGGTCGCCCTGGCCTTTGATGCTGCTCGCGTGACCCCAAAGATCGCTCTTTCGAGCACGGAATATGGAACATCGAATCCTTTGAGCGAGATGGCCAGGGAGAAAAACGCAAGGGCAGCCGTTAATGGCGGATATTTCAGCGGCGTAAAGCCCATAGGGTTGGTCATGATGGATGGCAAGGTCGTTTATACGCCCTATAGCGGTCGAACTGCGATCGGATGGGATGACTCGGGAAAGATTTTTATAGGCCAAGTCAGGGCAAAGGTTAAAGTGAAAGTAGGCACAAGTGCAGAATTTCATGTAGAAGGTGTCAATGTTGCCCCGACCTATCACGGGATAACTATTTATACGCCGGAGTTCGGCCCCGAGGCCAGGGGTTTGCAATCCGATGCCCTGGAAGTGATGGTTCGAGGCGGCAAGATAACCTGGAAGCAGGGTGCGGGTACGGCCGCTCATCACTACATACCGCGTGACGGGTTTTTACTGGTAGCTCGGGGAAATAGCAGGCAATTTTTTGCAAACGTCGTTTTAGGCACGGATGTTGAGGTAATATCCACCCTCGAGCCTCAAGAATTTAACCACGCCAAGTGGGCCTTTCAGGCCGGACCCCTTCTTTTGACTAACGGGATGGATGTTAACGTTAGCGAAGGATTCAAGCCTAGTTTTACCGACAAAAGACATCCCAGGACGCTGTGGGGAAGCGATGGAAGTAAAGTTTATTGGGTTGTCGTGGACGGTCGTGATCCGTGGCATTCAAGGGGCGTAACTTTGCACGAGTTAAGAAGCGTTGCCAAGCGCTTGGGCATCAAAGACGCCGTAAATTTGGACGGCGGAGGTTCTTCGGCCCTTTGGTGGAAGGGTGTCCTCATAAATCATTCCCCGGGAGGCAGGGAAAGGCCTCTTCCTTATATAATTTATCTGGACTAAAAAACATAAAGGGCCGTCATATGAAAACCACTGACGGCCCTTTATGTTTATAGTGCTATACTATCTTCAGTAGCTTTATCGCTACGTTGAAGTATACCACTAGCGCAGTGATGTCGACAACAGTGGTAATGAGCGGCGCAGAAAATACTGCAGGATCTAATTTAAACAATCTCCCTATGACGGGAAGTATGGCACCGATGGTAGAACTTACTATTAAAACTACGGTGAGGGTGATAGCTACCACCAACGCTACGCTCGTTGAACCGCTAACTGCCCACGCAAAAAGGTATCCTCCTATTCCCATCACCAGGCCCATCAAGGCGCTTACCCTCAGTTCTTTAAACAAGATTTCAGTAAAATCTTTTATCGTAACTTCGCCTAAAGCCAAGGACCTAATGACCAAAGATGAAGCCTGAGTTCCTGAATTACCGCCCACGTCAGCAAGCAGTGGGATAAAAAAGGTCAGGGTAATTATGCTGCTTAAAACATCCTGATAATATTTTAAGATATTGCTCGTTACAGCCTGGACGACAAAAAGGGCTACAAGCCACCCGATGCGCTTGCTGAAAAGCGTCTTCAAGTCGGATTCCAGGTAAGGCAGGTCCAAAGGACGGCTACCGCCTAATTTGTGGATATCTTCCGTGTCTTCCTCTTCTATGACGTCCATTATATCGTCCGCAGTAATGACTCCAACAAGATGGCCCTGCTCATTTACCACGGGAAGTATCATCAGGTCGTATTGGCTCATTATTCTTGCGGCTTCTTCCTGGTCTGCGTTGGCCTGTACAATTATGATGTTCTTGTGCATTACCTCGGACACCAATTCCTTCGGATCGCTTAAAAGCAGTTCTTTAAGCGACAGCACTCCTACAGGTTTTCCAACGCTGTCAACGACGTAAATGTAGTTGGCGATGCTTTGTTTTCTTCCGACTTTTCGAAAATAGTCTATGACGCGTTCGATCGTCCAGTATTGTCTTACTTGGATATAATCCAAAGACATTATGCCGGCGGCCGAATCCTCGGGATAGGTCATTAAAAATTTGATGCTATCGAGGTATTCGTGCGGAACCATTTGCAAGATCTTTTGGGCTTTGTTAGGGTGTATTGCCATTACAAGGTCGGCTATTGCGTCGCGGCCCATGGCCGAAAGGATTTCCCTGGCCACGTTTTCATCCGAGTGATCTAAAAGCCTATACTGGTCATCGTAATCCAGATGCTCTAAAGCCTCGGCTGCCACCTCAGGGGTGGTTAAAGACAAAATGACCAGCTGTTCCGGTTCTTCATACTCCTCCAAAAGCGTCGCTATTTCGTATGGGTGAAGCTCGCTCAGATACTCGCGCAAAGCTTCGTGGTCTTGCGCCTCGAGTAACTCTTCGACTATTTCTTTGAAGAAATCAATGTTTCTTTGTTCCATTGAAATCACCTCCTAGAGGGCAGTTTGTTGCAAGAAGACATGGCAAAGGCGTGATCGCCTTTTGTACCTTGGTTGCACGATTTTGATCCCTGAGTTAAAACAAAGTTTTCATTTTCCTTAGAAGGTGTTTTACCAGCATCAAGGACACTGCGAGCTTCCCCTTTATTGACCTTTAAAGGGCAGCGTTAAAAGCTGGCGAGATATTGGCGCCTGTTTACCGAAAATGCAGGGAAAAGGCGGCAGCGGCAGGGAAGCTGTGACCTTCCAAGGAAAATAAAGCCCGCTTAAAATTAGACACGTCGATTCGCAATTTTTCTACATTACTCCATGCGCTGTCTCGGCAACTACCAGGTCCAGCGTCCACTTACTGCCACCACCTTTCTTGAGGAAGGAATTTATAGATTTATAACCCTTGTTAGATTACCATATAAACAGAAATTTTACATCTACTTTCGTTTTATTTTATTGCAAAAGACTATGTGGGGGGCGGAAATTGGCCAACAATCACCTTTTATATTTCAATGGCTTTCTCACAAAAAGTTTGTGCGATCTATATGGACCAAATCATTGACCGTGCCTTAATGCGGTGAGATAATTATTTTGGCAACATATTTTAAAAGGGAGGGTGAGTAAATGAGGAAGGTTAAGGGGTTAGCGGTCGCAGTGGTAGCCGTATTTCTTCTGGTTGGTGTGGGCGTAGCCTTTGCTGAGGCACCATACCACATCGGCATAGTCACGGGTACCGTTTCTCAGGGTGAGGATGAACTGCGCGGGGCGGAGCGATTGATCGAAGAGTACGGTAGCGCTACAAATGGGGGTATAATCCAACACATTACTTACCCTGACAACTTCATGCAGGAAATGGAGACGACGATAAGCCAGATCGCTGGGCTTACAGATGACCCCTTAATGAAGGCCATCATCGTCAATCAGTCCATTCCCGGAACGACCGAAGCATTCAGGCGCGTCAAAGAGAGGAGACCGGATATCCTATGTTTCGCAGGCGAACCTCACGAAGACCCGGGCGTGATAGAGTCAGTGGCTGATTTGGCAATAAACGTTCACAACATTTACAGAGGATATCTTATTCCACTTGCTGCAAAGAAAATGGGAGCTACCGATTTTGTTCACATATCCTTTCCAAGACACATGAGCTACGAGCTGCTGTCCAGAAGGCGTAATATTATGGAAGTGGCATGCAACGATATAGGCTTGAAGTTTCATTTTGAGACGGCTCCTGATCCCGTAAGCGACGTGGGAGTGGCCGGTGCCCAGCAGTTCATACTGGAGAAAGTACCTGCATGGCTTGAAAAGTACGGGAAGGACACGGCATTTT
>JAAYTM010000178.1 GCA_012518015.1 Synergistaceae bacterium | reverse complement strand
ATTTACAAGTCTGTCAAAGATGAACCCGTAAAGGTAGTTGGAGATTATACCTGCATAGTAGTGCGCAATGACTTGGACGAAGACCTTGTATATAACCTATGCAAGGCAATGCATGAAAATCAAGATACTCTTGCCAAGGCCGTTGTTGACATGAAGGAATTAGATCCGGCCACGGCAATTCCAGGTGATCCCATTAAGAGTCACGCTGGAGCTGTTAAATACTGGACAGAAGCCGCTTCTAAGAAGTAGCTTATTGAGCGGTTGAACTTTCTTACTGCTCGAAAAAAGATTAAGGGCGGGCTTCTGAGCCTGCCCTTTGCTTTGCGATTTTTGTCAAGGAGGTGTTTCGTCTTATGAGAAAACTTGAAGGCGCTGTAGCAAAGGCTTTCTATGTCTATGTCCTTGCTCTGGGCTTATTTCATCTTTACACAGCTGTTTTTGGATCCTTTGAAGCATATTTACAGCGAGCAATTCACCTAACATGGGTGCTACCAATGGCATTCATTCTTTACCCCTTTGCCTCTTCGAAGAAAAGAGAACTCCCTGAGAACAAAGTCCCTTGGTACGACTGGATACTTGCCGTAGCTTCTACGGCACCTGGAATATACATCATAATGCACTACGACCAAATAATGATGCGTATCCAGGGCGTAGACGATATCACCATGATTCAGATGGTACTTGGCACTATGCTTATTCTACTGCTTTTAGAAGCTACTCGACGCGTCGTAGGGTTACCTCTTGTAATCGTAGCGTTGGCTTTTGTAATTTATACATATGTGTGCGACACTAGCTTACTTCCTGCCGTTCTCAGGGGTATTCCGACCGAATTCGATAGACTTATTGAGGGCATGTATCTTACAGACGAAGGTATTTTTTCGACGTCTTTAGGTGTATCTGCGACCTTTGTCATGATATTTTTAATTTTCGGCAGTTTCTTAGAAAAAAGTGGCATCGGAGAATATTTCATGGAGTTTGCACAAGCCTTTACCGGAACCGCAGCGGGAGGACCTGCCAAAATTGCAGTAGTAAGTTCTGCTCTATTTGGTTCTATTTCAGGATCAGCAGTTGCTAATGTTTACGGAACCGGCTCCTTTACCATTCCCTTAATGAAGCGCATTGGGTATAAGCCTCACTTTGCCGGAGCTGTAGAAGCGGTTGCCAGTGCAGGAGGGCAGCTCATGCCGCCAATAATGGGAGCGGGAGCCTTTGTTATGGCTGCTCTTTTAGGGGTTCCTTTTAAAGTAATAATGATAGCTGCTGTGCTCCCTTCTCTATTCTATTATGGCGCCGTTCTCTTAATGACTCATCTAGTCGCCCTCAGAGATGGTCTAAAAGGACTTCCACCGGATGAACTTCCATCTAAAAAGACCGTTCTTAAACGACTGTACTTGATGTCGCCCATTGCCCTGCTTGTCTTTATGCTGCTAGCCGGATACACACCTATGTATGGAGCTATTGCGGGAATTGTTTTATCTTGGAGCATGTCGCTCTTTGATCCTAAACATAGAATGGGGCCAAAGAAAGTAATTGAAGCTATCCATGACGGAGCCAGAAGTATTCCCATTATTTGCCTGGCTTGTGCCTCTGCCGGATTAGTTGTTGGGTCCGTTGCTCTTTCCGGCGTTGGTTTCAAATTTGTAAGCGCTGTGCTTAGCATAGCCCACGGCATCCCCTTATTAGCACTGCTTTTAATCGCTATCGTTTCACTTATCCTTGGCATGGGGTTGCCAACAACCAGCGCCTACATTCTCGCCGCTGCTTTGGGTGTGCCTGCCCTTGTAAAAATAGGATTTAACCCGCTAGCTTCACACCTTTTTGTTTTTTACTACGCCATAGTGTCAAATATTACACCGCCAGTTGCACTGGCAGCCTATGCTGCTTCATCTATTGCAGGTTCAGATCCCAACAAAACAGGTTTCACGGCCTGTAGGCTTGGCGTCTTAGCATTCGTCGTGCCCTTTGCATTTTGCTATGATTTAGGACTTATTTTTCAAGGAACTCCGATACAAATTTTATTCTCTATTTTGAGCGGCATCGGAGCCCTCGCCGGCATTGCCTTTGCCATGACAGGCTATGCACGAGCTCCCCTATCTTCATGGCATCGAATAGCTTTTGCCGTTGCTGGCTTTGCAGCATTTTACCACCGACCTTTAGTTACCGTAATATGTGTAATGTCCGTTCTTGTCCTATTTATGACATCTGGGACTAAGGTGATGTCCAGCGTTAAGGCCGGATAAGGTCTTAACACAGTGAAACCATTAAGGTCTGTAGAAACAGGAAAAGTGATATCGTGCGTGATGGGGCCTTCCTTTCGATAGCATAAAGGAAGGCCCCTATTTAACTGCCGACAACAGGCAAAGCGATAGTGCCCTTTGGAAGCAATAAAGCTAGCTTGTAGGCGCAGGAATCCCGAACAAATCGATAATTAGTTTTTAAACACCAACGCGTCACCTGCTTCAGGTAAAAAGCAACTTCAATCCGAATCAAATATCGTCTGTTCGAATATCTCGGTCTGTAAGGCCTTCAAGGCCCTAAGCACCAGCTTTCTCCTGACCTTTTTGTCTTCCTCAGGACCTGCCTCGGGGTCACCCACGGGGTGAGGTATGGCAACGCCCGGGATGATCCTATTGGCCCCCACGGTGATCATGATAGGCACGATCGTGGCGATCTGGGCCACCGGAATTTGTGCCACCCTTTCGATTTCCCTAGTCATCGATGCGCCGCATCGGGTGCAGGTTCCTCAGGTGGAGGTTAAAATTACGCCATCTACGCCTGCCTCTTTTAGTTCGTGACCTATCTCTCGGCCGAAGCGCTCGGCGTTTGCGACGGACGTTCCCGTTCCCGTGGTCGTATATAAATAAGGATGAAGTTTGTTAAATACCCCTTCTCTTTCAAGCTCCCGCATAACGTCTAGGGGTACGACAACGTCGGGGTCAACGTTTGCCCACATTCGATCGTATCCCCCGTGGATGGACTCGAAGTTTTCTGGGGTCAAGTCGTCGAGGCCCGAGATATCGTATTTGGCGTAGCTTTCTGCCGAAGAAACGCGAAGCCTGTCGGGGTTGCCCCTAGGAACGATCCCGCCCGATGTGACCAAAGCGATGGTGGCGTGCTTTAGATCCTTTATTGGAGGCGCCGGAGGGATCTTTTTAAATACGGGCATCTCGTATTCCGTGCGAAACTCTTGTCCTGCTATCTTTTGTAGCAACATATCAATGGCCCGAAGCGACCCTCTTTTTTCCTTGAAGAAGTTTTTGCGTATGCCGCGGTGGATATAGCCTTCCTCGAAGGCCGAACCAAGCGGCTCACGCTTCAATAGTTTAAGGCCGAGGCGCGCCATGCTTGTCAACGCTTCTCTCATGCCCATGGCGCTGTCTGCGGTTTTAACGATGAAGATTTGCTTTGAGTAAAGCTCTACGCCTGGGTTTTCGGGAAACATCCCCGTCACGGAAGGTATGCCTAAACTTTCT
>JAAYTM010000177.1 GCA_012518015.1 Synergistaceae bacterium | reverse complement strand
TCACCCATAGCATTTAACACCTCCTATGACACTTTTTTACTTAAATTTTTTTACCTCAACCGCAACCATCTCTGGTGACAATCCTATAGGTCAAAGAAAACGATCCACAAAACCTTATCGAGACGAAAATTGTTCGCGAAAACCAAAGCAAATCTTATCCCTATTTCCGTCGTCACTTAAGCAAGCTAATAACCTAACTAAAGCATAACATAACCGTTATCTTTTGCAAGTTACCGTGTTTCGGACTAACGATAGTTGGTACCTTTGGACGTACTTATTTTATTTTCTTATAATATTATTTATTCTATCTTTAATGCATTGGTACTCCATTGAAAGGACATTGTAGGCTTCAACTATCCTGTCAATCTGATACCTGATCATTTCATCGTCTTTGATATCTGACGCCATATCTAAAATGCAATGGGATTCAAAAAATGAGTTCTTGGAGCTTGGGCGCTCGCAGTCAAACACCTCTTTAAGCATTTTGATGTCATGAGGAATGTTAAATACATCGTTCGTGTCCTGGTACCTGAAAAAATAATAAATCTTCGGGAATCCAGCCCATGCTATGGCCGACAAACACATGGAGCAAGGCTCATGAGTCGAAAGAAAAAGACATTCATCAGGTCTTGGTCGATCCTTTAACTCAAAAAATTTGAGGATCGTGTATATCTCGCCGTGAAAGATCGGATTTTCACTCTCGTGGTTGGTGGCTGCAACCACAAGGGAAAGGTCGTCGGCTTTAAGTACCGCTCCGCCAAATATTTTGTTGCCCTGGGGGACGCATTCTTTGGTAAGTGGCAATATGTCATTTTCGATCACGTTGAGCAAGCGGCAAACCAAGGTTTTTTCGTCGCAGTTCATCATTTCACTCCCTTCTCAAATGCGATTTTAAGGCAAAAACGCCGGTCACTTACCCTTGCTTGTCTCTTAGTTCGAGTAGGAAGCGAGATATAAGCCTTCCGGTAACCCGTTTTCTATAATCCGTAGATGTCCTTGGAGACACGGCCTGACTTGCCATCAAACCGGCTTTCCTTATGACTTCATCGGTCAGCCTTTGGCCCTCGAGGTAATTTTGAACCTCGGTAAGAAACATGGGAATGGGTGACATGCTGCCTACGGCTATGCGAATATCGGTTATGACCCCGCCATCGACCCTGGCAAAACCGGCCACTGAAAGCCTCGATATGGTCAAGGCAAGCCTTGAGCCCCTTTTGTAGAAAAACTGCCTTGTTTCAGGCAAGGGCAAGGGTATCTTTATGCTTTTAAGCAATTCGTTCGGTCTTAAAACGGTCTTCCTGTAGCCGCTGTAAAATTCCGTGACTGGAACTTCGCGGGTCCCATCTTTGCTTTGAAGCACAAGCGTCGCACCGAGTACAAAAAGCAAAGGGGGAATGTCGGCAGCTGCGGAAGCGTTGACCAAATTTCCTCCAATGGTGGCCCTGTTTTGGACCGCTACCCCACCTATCATTGATCCAGCCGATACAAGAGCCGGGAAATGCTTTTTGACCGGTTCTGAGGAGATTATCGCTGCGAAGGTAACTCCGCTTCCAATTTCAAGATAGTTTCCTTTGAGCTCAATCTCCATTAAGCCCTCCAGGCCCCAAATATCCATCACTTTTTCAGGTTCTGGTTTTTCTTTTTTAAGATCAGGATAAAAATCGGTGCATCCTGAAAGCAATGTGATATCAGGATGATTGCTTAAAATCTCTAAGGCTTCTTTCAGGTTTTTGGGCAGGAATACCCATGAAGGCTCGCTTCCTCGCAACTGAACGCTTTCGCAGCGAAGCCCTCTTTTTTGCGGTTGTTTTAGCTTTAATCGTTCACCGTAACCGGCCGCGGCGGCCCTTTCAACGGCTCGAAAGATGCGCTCGTATCCCGTACAGCGACATAAATTCCCTGCCAGTGCGTGTTTTATTTCGTCTCGATTGGGATGTGGATTATCTTGCAACAGGGCTCTAGCCGCCAAAACCATCCCGGGAATACAAAAACCGCACTGCACGGCTCCTTCCTCGACGAAAGCCCTTTGAAGTTCGTCGTCTTTACCGTCTAAACCCTCTATCGTTAACACATCGGCACCTCGCGCTTGCAAGGCGGGCACCAAGCAGGAGTTGACAAGTTTTCCATCAAGCAATACGGAGCAGGCTCCGCACTCGCCTTCGCCGCAGCCTTCCTTGGTCCCCGTGTGACCAAGCTCTTCTCTTAATACATCGAGCAACCGATCCAAGGGAGAAACTTCAGCCGCAACTTCTCTTTCGTTTAAGATAAACTGCAACCTCATGATCGCCTTTCATCCCCTTTTTGCTCAAGTGCGGTGAGCACCTCTCCAGTTATGGGAAGTTTGTTAGAAAAAAGACCTGTGGCATGTTCTATGGCAGCCGCCACGGCAGGACCGCCTCCGCTCAAGGGCATTTCGCCCAAACCCTTGGCACCGAAGGCTCCCCTGCTGCAGGGTACTTCCGTCAGCTCGACGAAAAAGTCGGGACAATCGACACTCGTTGGTATGATGTAATTAGAAAGCCTGTCGTTTTTGTATTTGCCGCCTTCGACTTCTATGACCTCAAGGTAGCCGTAACCTAACCCCTGCAGGCTACCCCCTTCGACCTGGCCCACGGCAAGCAGGGGGTTTACGGCCGTGCCCACATCTACGACGACAGTATCCCTCAAGGGCCTTACTTCCCAGGTGTCCGTATCCACTTCTACTTCTAAAACGTTAGCGCCCCAGGCGTAACCCTGGTAGGCGTCGCCTTGACATCGGTCGTCATCCCAGTAAAGCTCTGCCGGGTGTAAATAATCCCCTATAACCTCCAGCGGTCCATGCTTTTTTTCGTAACTTCGGGCTGCCTCGAAAAATTCGACCATAGAAACGCCATTTCTTTGAAAGACCCCCTTGCTATAAGTTACTTCCTCAACAGGGACGTCAAAGTAATCGGAGACGTATTTTTTAAGGCGCTTTATAAGCTTTCCCGCTCCTCGAAGAACGATCTTTCCAACTATCATGGTGGTACGAGAAGCTACCGTGGGTCCGCTGTCAGGTGCCTTGGAAGTATCGGGAGACATATATCTAACC
>JAAYTM010000176.1 GCA_012518015.1 Synergistaceae bacterium | reverse complement strand
TGAAGGTGAGGGCTACGCCCTAGACGTAGGACGACAAATTTTGTGGCTAATAAGCTCACTCGAGAAGGACGCTTACCATCAGTTTGAACGTTACGGGATTACCGCTTTTTACGAGGATTTTCGCGAATTAAGGGATTACCTCCTGTCTTTAGAAAAGCAATGCGGTATAAAATTGTAATGCCCGCATTTTCCGTCAGTTTATCCCAAAACTTGTGTTTAGGGATATTGTATAATTGCTAGAGATTATAAAAAGAGGGGACGACCCAGTTGTGTCAAGCCAAGACATTTACCATTTGAGAAAGCAAATCGAGTCCGTTGACGAAGAAGTTCTTCGCCTTCTTGAAAGACGGGTCGATTTGGCCAAGAAGGTAGGCGAAGTCAAAGGTGATGCCTCAGTTTATGATCCTTCCAGGGAGATGGAGATCATAGAGAGGCTTTGCAATTTGACTAAAGAGTTGGATCCGAAGTTCGTCAGCTTGCTTTTTCGAGAAATTATATCCTTTTGCAGGGCCGTTCAAAAGCCGATAAAAGTTGCCTGCATGGGACCTAAGGGTTCCTTTTCCCATGAAGCAGTCGTTTCTTTTTTGGGAAGGTTCGTAGATGTAGTTTTCGTCGAAAACCCTGCAGAAGTGTTTGATCATGTATCGAAGGAAAAAGCCGGGATAGGGGTCGTGCCCGTTGAGAATACCACAGAGGGCACCGTTTACTCCACCCTGGATGCCTTTGCTACTGCCGAGCAAAGCATATCGGTGATCGGCGAGGGACAGCTGCCCATAAGGTTGGCCCTGGCGAGCGAAGAAAAGACGATGGCTGACATCGAGGAGGTCTACTCTCACCCCCAGCCCTTCGGTCAATGCAGAAACTGGCTTCATAAAAACTTGCCCTGGGCACGGCAAATACCCACCTCAAGCACAAGCTACGCCGCAAAGATCGCAAAGACAAAAAAGAAAAGCGCCGCCATATGCGGAAGGCTCGCAGCGGAACTATACGGGCTTAATATTTTAGACGAAGGCATAGAAGATCACCCCTATAACGCTACCAGGTTTTGGCTCATCGGCCGTGCCTTCGCAAGGTCTTCCGAAAGGTGCAAGACCTCGATATTGTTTAACGTAGCCCATAAGCCGGGGACTTTGTTTCAAGCTTTGGAGCCATTATACAAAGCAGGACTCAATCTTACCTTGATCCAATCGCGCCCTCTTCCCGGGAACCCCTTCGAGTATTTCTTTTTCGTGGATTTCGAGGGCGATGTTGGGGAAGAAAAGGTAAAGGAGGCGCTTGCGGCGATGAGATCCAGGGTCGAGCGCCTGCGCGTCTTGGGTTCCTACCCTCAGATAAAGTTTATAAAATAAGGGCCTGCAAACCCGTCCGAGTCGCGATAATGCCTTTGGGCCCCTTTAGCGCACTGCCGCTTGGTAAGCATTTTTGAGCAGCTCTATCGAGATTTCTTTCACTTCGCACTTTTTGCCTTCCCTTGGAAGCACCATCGTGGGCTTTCCGCTTATGAACTTTTTATCTCTTTGCATGAAGGGGAGTGCCTCGTCAAAGACTTTATATGGTCTGGTGGGCAGGCCAAAGTATTCGAGCAGATCTTTAAGCTCGGCCAAGATATCCCGCTGGCAGGTTCCAAGCATGACTGCGAGGTTAGCCGCCACGACCAATCCGATGGCAACGGCGTCTCCGTGTTTTATCTCGCTGTAATTAGAGCAGGCTTCCAGGCCGTGAGCTACGGTGTGTCCCAGGTTTAGGCGGGTCCTCGCGCCCGAAGTTTCCCTTTCATCTTCTCCCACAACTGAGGCCTTAAGCTCGATACAGCGTTTTACCATTTTGAGCAGGGCTTCAGGTTCTCTTTCAAGGACCGATTTTCTGTTCTCCGAAAGCCAGCGGAAAAATTCGCGGTCTTCGCCCAGGCCGTATTTGATGACTTCTGCCATTCCCTGCCTGAATTCATCGTCGGGCAAGCTTAGAAGACAGTTTACGTCCACGATCACACAGCAGGGCTGGTGAAAGGCCCCGACCAGGTTTTTACCTTGAGGCAAGTCTACGGCTGTCTTCCCGCCGATGGAGCTGTCAACTTGCGCTATCAGAGTTGTAGGTATTTGTACGATGTCTATGCCTCGCATCCAAGTGGAGGCCGCAAAGCCCGCCGCATCTCCCACGCATCCTCCGCCTATGGCCAGGATTAACCCCTTTCTGTCGATGTTGTGCCGGGCAAATTTTTCGTAGATGAGCGAAACTTGATCTAAGGTCTTTCCTTCCTCGCCTCGTGGAAGTAGGTGTGTGCCCGATATTTTTTTGATTTGCCTCGAAAATAGAGTGAATGACAGCGGATCGCTTATCACGAAGGGTGCCCCACTGTGCTTATCTGCGATGGTATCCAGGATATCGTTAATATCATCGCAGGAGGTTAATATGCCTCTGCCTATCACTATGGGATAGCTGATGCCCTTCTTTGTCTTGGCCCGCACTATTTTGTAGTTTCCGCGAGATGTCCTTTCGGGCTGTATTATGTCTTTGCCCAGATTATCGATGATGATTGAAGCGACCTGATCAATGAAGATTTCGTCGGTCGAGACGCGCAGGTGGGCGTCTTTGTAAGCCTCGCGTCGTTTATCTAGCAGCTCTGCAACGTTGTCTTCTTTAAGAAGCGGCCTTTTCCCCGGTTGGCGGGATGCGCGCTCCATTATGGTCTTTACGGCCGCGTCTAACATTATCAGCGTTCCGTTGGCAAAAATTTTTGCCTTGTGCTCGGGATTTACCAGGACGCCGCCGCCCAGGCCAACTATGACGTTTTTTAGTTTAAAGGTTTCATCGAGGGCACGTTTCTCCAGCTGCCGAAAATGGGGTTCGCCGTAATTTGCGAATATTTCGGCAACGCTCATCCCGGCCATGGCTTCCACAAGGTCATCGGTGTCGAGAAAGGGCAGCCCCGTCATTTCGGACAGCTTGCTTCCGACGGAGGTTTTGCCGGCCGCCATGAAACCTCCCAGGTACAACCTCAGAGATGGCCCCTTTGTGTCAAGTTTTCCTTCTTTCGTCTCTTTTATTGTTTGTACTGTACTAGACATGAAACATCCTCCTCGTCCTGTTTACGTGTTCTTCAAAGCGGCACTTTAAGTCTTCTACTCTGTCGCCGCCGAACTGCTCGCATATGACTTGGGCCAATAGGAGCGACGTCATGGCTTCGCCAACGATGCAGGCAGCTGGGACGACACAAACGTCGCTTCTTTCCACATGGGCGAGCGCTTCCTTTTTTGTCCCGATGTCGAAGGTGTGAAGGGGTTTCTTTAAGGTTGGTATGGGCTTTAAGGCCACATGAACAAATATGTCTTCGCCGTTAGTGACGCCGCCCTCGATTCCGCCGGCATTGTTTGTCCTTCGCCCCCATCGGCCAGAAGAAAGAATGAATTCGTCGTGCACCTCGCTCCCGCACATTTCAGAAAGCGAAAAACCTCCGCCTATCTCGACGCCTTTGGCCGAGGGTATGGACATCAAAGCTTGTGCTAATCGGCCGTCCAATCGCCTGTCCCATTCGCTGTAAGATCCTATGCCAGGTGGCACGCCTTTTACGGCAACTGCAAAGGTGCCGCCAAGGGAGTCGCCTTCTTCTTTTGCCCTGTCTATTGCCCTTTGCAGGCGCGGTTCATCTTCTTTTCTTGGGATTCCCATGTCCGAAGAGCATGCCCTTGCCCATTCTTCGTCGCTTTCGGGCAGATTGACTTTTTCTTTTCCTATGGACGTGACGGCGCTTTTTACGGTAATTCCGAGCTCATTTAAGAGCATCTGACAAAGCGTCCCGGCTATGGTCCAGGCGGCAGTGCACCTGGCGCTGGCCCTTTCCAAGACGTTTCTTGCGTCTTCAAAACCAAACTTTGCCATGCCCGATGCGTCGGCGTGCCCCGGCCTGGGCCGCGTGATGGCCTTTTGCCCGACACATTCTTCATTTAAGTCGAAGGCGTCCATGATGTCTTTCCACTTACCCCATTCGCTGTTATGAAGGACGACCCCGATGGGGTTTCCTGTGGTGACGCCTCCTCTGAGGCCGCTGTAAAACTCAAATTCGTCTTTTTCAAGCTTCATTCGGTCGCCCCGGCCGTAGCCGCGTCTTCTCCGCGCCAATTGTCTTTCTATGTCGCTTTTTGAGATCGCAAGCCCCGAAGGCATGCCCTCGATGATGATCAAGAAACCCTTCCCATGGGATTCGCCGCTGGATAAAAGGCGTATGCTCATGATTGGATCCTCTCCTTGGCTTTGGTATTTTGGGTCAGTTTTCTCAAGGTTTCGAAAAAACCAGGGTAGGATATGCGGACGCAGTTTTCTCCCTCCAAATATAGGGGGCTTGTCGCGACAAGGCCCGCCACGGCCAGAGCCATGGCTACGCGGTGATCTCCGTAGCTTCTTGTTTTGCCGCCTGCGAGGGCGGTCTTGCCTTTGATGATCCACCCGTCCTTTGTTTCTTTTATTTGGGCGCCAAGTTTTTTTAAGCCCACAGCCATCGCGTGAATCCTATCGCTTTCTTTGACCCTTAATTCTTCAGCTCCCGTGACTTCGGTGATCCCTTCTGCCTGAGTGGCGGCCACCGCTAAAAGTGGAAGCTCGTCGATCAGTGAAGGTATCTCTTCGGGCATCACCTTTGTTCCTTCAAGTGACGAGGACTTGACCACGATCGTTGCCGTTTTTTCGCCGCCGCTCAGGGTTTCATCCTCGATGGAGTAAATTAATCCCATTCTTTTTAGCACGTTGAGCAATCCGGTCCTCGTGGGATTTACGTTTACGTTTTTAATTTGCAGCTCGCTTTCTCTCGTTATGGCCGCCGCCACTATCCAAAATGCAGCCGATGAAAAATCACCAGGTATGGTCCAACTTCCACCGTTTATGAGAGAAGTCGGATAGACCGTCGTCTTGAGGCCACACTTTGAAATGGGGACGCCAAGGTGTTCAAGCATTATTTCAGTGTGGTCCCTGGTAGTATTAGGTTCTATTGCTGTGGTTGGACCTTGTCCATTGAGGCCCGCTAAAAGAATCGCGGTTTTTACTTGGGCGCTCGCCACTTGAAGCACGTGGGTACCACCGTTTAGTTTTTTGCCCCTTACACTTAGCGGAAGTCTGTTTCCGAAGTCCCTGCCGTCTATTTTTGCTCCCATGGAAATTAACGGCCCCGTGACCCTTCCCATGGGCCGTCCCTTCAGGCTTTCATCACCGTCGATGACGGCGAATAAATTCGGGATCCCCGATATTAGTCCCAGCAAAAGCCTGGCCGTGGTCCCCGAATTTCCTGCATCCAGTATGTTTTTTGGTTCCCTTAAGCCCTTGGGTGCCTTTATCGTTACTTTGTTTTCAAAACCTACTGCGTCGGATCTGAGATGATCGAGATCCGTTAAATCTTTCTCCCCGGATTTGTAATCTGACTTTGTTATCTCACAGCCCAATGCTTTAAGGCATGTCAACGTAGTCTTGCAATCTTCTCCGGTCGAGAAGTTGCCGACAGTTATCCCCTCTTTTGAGAGAGCACCTAAAATTGCTGCCCTGTGTGATATCGATTTGTCGCCTGGAACGTTTATCTCGCCCCTTATTCCGTTTACCGGTCTTATTTCAATCATTTGCCTTCACCTCGCCCTGCAAGCAGAGATTCCCTGGCCCTTTTGGCCTCGGTTGCCATCTCTGCGAGGCTTTTTGAGTCCTTTGAGGACATTTCGGATAAAATATCTATGAAGTCTTTTAATACCTCTTTTATAAAGCCTTCGTTTGTTTCCCATACTTCGGATATCAGCCAGGGTTGGCACGAAGCCACTCTGGTCGTATCCCTAAAGCCTCCGGCGACGAATTTGGAAAGTTTGGGATTTTCTGAAGCTCTTTGTGCGGCCAACGTCACCAGCGCCGTGGCCAAAAACATGGGAAGATGGCTTGTCACGGCCACGATGGCGTCGTGTTCTTCGGGGGTTAGGGTGATCGGGATCGAGTGCAGTGCGCAAACCAGATCTGTCGTCATTTCGACTGCTTCTTTGCTCGAAATGACGCTCGGGACGACGGCCCATGCGGCGCCCTCGAATAAATCTGCCGAAGAGTTATCGATGCCTGCCCTTTCTTTGCCGGCCATCGGATGAAGCCCCACGTACTTTTCCTTCCAGATTGCCGATAACTGCTTTACTATTGCAGATTTGGTGCTCGCCGTATCCGTTACGGCTTTTAACCCTTTACCGGCAAAGGGCGCTACTTTTTCGCTTAGTAGCTTCATTTGGCTTGGGGGCACCGCCAGTATGAGCAGTTCCGCTTTGCCTGCCATCTTTTCGGGTTCGCAGGCATGCGTGACGGCGCCTGAAGCGAGAGCGACGTCTATCGCGTCTTCATTTACGTCCCAGCCGAGCACGTTGCGAGACGCCTCGTTTTTTAGCAGGCCCTTGCCTATGGAGCCTCCTATGAGCCCCAGTCCTATGATGCCTATGCTGCTACACTGCACTTTGATCCCTCCAGGACTTTGCCGGGCATTATGGAAAGCAGCCTCTTTACGGATTTCATGAGATCGCCAAATTGTTCGAAATCAAGCGATTGATCTCCGTCGCTTACTGCTTCTTTGGGATTTGGATGCACTTCGACGATTAAGCCGTCGGCACCGGCTGCCAAAGCCGCAAGGCTCATGCTGGGGACGAGCTCGCTCTTTCCCGTCCCGTGGCTTGGGTCTACGATTATGGGGAGGTGGCTTAAACTTTTGACCAGGGGTACGGCGTTTAGATCCAAGGTGTTGCGGGTCCTTTTTTCGAAGCTCCTTATTCCACGCTCGCAAAGTATGACGTTGAAGTTGCCGCCTGCCATGATGTATTCGGCGGCTTGCAGCCACTCGTCTATGGTGGCCATCATGCCTCGTTTGAGCAAGACGGGTTTGTCCACCTTGCCTAAAGCCTTGAGAAGCGAGAAGTTTTGCATGTTGCGGGAACCGACCTGCAGGATGTCTGCGTGAGGCAGCATGAAGTCGATGTCTTCGGGCGTCATTACCTCTGTCACTATTGGAAGGCCTGTGGCCTTTTTTGCCCCCGATAGCAGGGCCAGCCCTTCGGCACCAAGGCCTTGGAAGGAGTAGGGACTGGTCCTCGGCTTATAGGCACCTCCACGAAGGGCAGTGGCACCTGAATCTTTTATTGACTGCGCCGTCTTTACGATCTGTTCTTCCCCTTCGACTGCGCAAGGGCCCGCTATGATAAGAACGTTTCCTCCTCCTACTGCTATGCCGGGAGCTATCTCGACTATGCTGTCTTTTTTGCTCCACTCCCTGCTGACCAAGGGAAAAGGTGCCTTTACTTTGGTCAGTTGGGCGACTTCGGGCATGCTTTTTATCTCGCCTTCATCGATTTGTCCTTCTGCCAGCACGATCGCCTCGGGCTCGTTTTTTGTGATGCGAGCCGTTACTCCCATCTGGTCCAGTTTCATGAGCAGCTTCCCTGCCGATTCGTCTTTCTTTGTCTTTATGATCGCTCTTGTAGCTTGCATTTTTCTTTCCTCCTTTTAAAATAAAAAAAATCCGGGGTTCGGCTTGAGACCGAACCCCGGATTTAACTTGCTACTATGATACTTTACTTTATGGTGTTACAGTAAATGCTCCCGCCCGGCGGCCGGTCTCCATAAGAAAATTGGCCAGAAGCGTAATAATAACGCCACTGGCCGTCGCTAAAATAATAACCGCCGGATATGGAGGGGCACAACGTGCTGATAATACTAACGCATTGTCCGGATGTAGCCATAACGCGTTCACCTATCACCACTTAGCGCCCCCTTCTTTCCGCAGATTTTTATAATTAAAGATAATGATATATAACTTATTGTAGTTTGTCAACATAGGAGAAGCAGAAAAATAATAAAAAATATTTAGTCACAGCATGTTTAAATCGAGAAACACAGCCGTGGCAATGGTTAGTTGATGCTATTGCTTTCTCGGGCTTTATGACGACTGTCTCTTTAGATTCTTGAAATCTATTTTTGTCTTTTCTCGGATAAAACTACAGGCAGGTGCTAATTCACTTGCATATTGACATTAGGAATATTCAAATATATCATTTAAAACAATGGATATATATGCATACCAACAATCCGGAGAGTGCCCACTTGCGGGAATACCGCTGTTAGAAGTTAAAGATCTGAGAACTTACTTCTATACTGAAGGTACAGCCGTCCCGGCGGTAGATTCCGTGAGCTTTGTCCTTCAAGCGGGTGAAACATTGGGAATAGTCGGAGAGTCAGGTTCCGGCAAGAGCCTGACAGCGCTTTCGATTATGCGTTTAATTCTTTCTCCTCCTGCGAAGATTGTCGGCGGCAAAGTATTATTTAAAGGCGAAGATCTTTTGCTCAAGGGCGAGAATGAGATGAGGCGAGTTCGCGGAAATGAGATTTCCATGGTTTTTCAAGAACCAATGACCTCATTGAACCCGGTTCTCACCATTGGCACTCAGATTTCTGAGGCAATAATGCTCCATCAAGGAGCGTCTAAAAAGGAAGCTTTAAAAAAGAGCGAGCACCTATTACACCTTTGTAAGGTTTCCCTTCCAAGAAAACGTTTACGTCAGTACCCACACGAGCTAAGTGGTGGCATGAGGCAGCGCGCTATGATTGCCATGGCCTTAGCCTGTAATCCGAGCCTTCTGATAGCCGATGAACCTACAACTGCGCTGGATGTGACGGTGCAAGCTCAAATCCTTGAGCTAATACTGGAACTTCAAGAAAAAACGGGCACTGCTGTGTTGTTTATCACTCACGACCTCGGGGTCATTAGCGAAGTGGCCGATCGCGTAGCCGTTATGTACTGCGGACGCATCGTAGAATATGGCCTGACGAAGGATGTGCTCAGGGCCCCGCTTCATCCCTATACAAAAGGGCTTTTGGCATCTTTGCCGTCCATAAATGGACCCAAAAAACCATTGAAACCTATCAAAGGCACTGTGCCATCGCCACATGATATTCCCACGGGGTGCAGGTTTGCGCCTCGTTGTGATTGCACAAAAGCTCACTGCAAGCATATCGAGCCGGTCATCACGAGGCTGGATGGTCGGCTTGTGCGATGTCATAACGTCTCATAAGACGAGGAAGGAATGATCATATGCCCGATCATTTGCTCAAGGTACGGGAATTAAGCGTTAACTTCTCCGTGCCCAGTAGTTTTTTTGGCAAAAAACAACATATAAGAGCTGTCGATGGCATCGATTTTGATGTGAGGGCGGGCGAGGTCCTTGGCCTTGTGGGAGAGAGCGGATGCGGCAAGTCTACTCTCGGCAGAGTCATTGTCAGGCTTGCGGATGCTCAAAAGAATAGCAAGGTTTATTATCGTGGAGTTAACGTGCTAACGCTTGATAAAAATCAACTTAAAGAATATAGGAAAAAGGTTCAAATGATCTTTCAGGACCCCTTTGGTTCGCTTAATCCAAGGCTTTCGGTGGGGGATGCGATTGAAGAAGTGCTCATTGTTCACGAGGAGGCAACGAAATCAGAAAGAAGGGACAAAGTAGAAAGGCTGATGGATGCAGTCGGTTTGACGAGGCGTTATCAAACTCGATATCCACACGAATTAAGCGGAGGGGAAAGACAGCGGGTGGTCATTGCAAGGGCGTTAGCCATTAACCCCGAGTTCTTGATTTGCGACGAGCCCGTTTCGGCCTTGGACGTATCCATTAGAGCTCAAATAATCAACCTGTTTGAGGAGCTTCAAAAAAGGTTTAATTTGACCTATTTGTTCATCTCTCACGATATGAGCGTGGTAAGGCACATAAGCACTCGGGTTGCCGTAATGTATTTGGGGAAAATAGTTGAAATTGCGGAGACCGATGTGTTATTTGAAAACTCCCTTCACCCATATACAGAAGCGTTGTTGGAGGCAATACCGGATGTATCATCGGACAAGAAGGGAAGGCGCAAACTCCTTGAAGGGGATGTGCCAAGTCCTTTATCTCCTCCGAGCGGATGTAGATTTCATCCTCGGTGCTTCAGGGCCAAAGAAAAATGTGCAATTGACGAGCCGGCTCTAATAAAAAAAGGGGCAAATCATTTCGTGGCGTGTCATTATGCTTGACTAGAAAGAGAAGGAGGCAGGGAGTATGAAGGAAGTTAAAGGGTTTTCAAAAGTACGAGTTTTTGGAGCCTACATTATGATCGCGCTATGCGTTTTTTTGGGGATTCTCGGCGTGTTGTTTATGGAGTCGCCTTTAATAGCCGCTGAAAAAAAGGTGATCGTCCAAGCCATGGATAGAGATCCCGATATTTTAGACGCCATGAAAGCTGCATGGTATTCCGACGCTTTGATTTATTTGCACGATCGTCTGATATCGAGGGATTATGATTTTAGATATCGCCCTGGCCTTGCCACAGGTTGGGATGTATCGGAAGATGGATTGATATGGGTCTTGCACCTGCGAAAAGGCGTTACTTTCCATGACGGGACTCCCTTTACGGCGAAGGACGTAAAATGGACCATCGACACCATAAAAGATCCGAAAACCGCGTCTCCTTACGCTGGTGATCTGAAGGCAATCGATGAAGTCAAAATTATTGACGACCACACGGTTCAAATGGAGCTAAAATATCCTTTTCCTAATTTACTCTTTAATCTATCTAACACAGCCTCAGGAATACAAAAGGCTGGTTGTTATGAAGAATATGGAGAATATTATGGAATTAAGACGGTGATGGGAACGGGCCCGTTCATGTTTAAGCAATGGGTACGTGGAGACAGGATTGTGCTCGTCAAAAACCCTGATTACAATTGGGGTCCGGAATGGATGTCCAATCGGGGGCCGGCCCTTTTCGATGAGCTGGTTATTCGAACGATACCCGAGGAAAGTTCGCGCATCATGGAGCTTATCACCGGCGGGGTTCACGTGCTTCGCGATGTGCCTCCTTTGCAAGCCGACAAACTAAAAGAAAACCCTGACATCAATTTATTTATCGATCAGTCGACGAGGCTGGGGTACCTTGCATATGCTTGCGATAAAAAACCATTTGATGACGTACTTGTCAGGCGGGCAATTAACCATGCCGTCGATAGGGAAACGATAGTGAAATACATCTTTAGTGGTTACGCTACCCCGGCGTACGGCTATCTTCCCCCGGCGCTGAAAGATGAATATCTGGAGGAAAGCGAGGAGTTGGGCTACAAGTACGATCCGGCGAGGGCGAAGGCCTTGCTTGCCGAGGCGGGATTTCCTAAGGGCTTTGAAACTACTCTTTCTGCTGAAAATGACTCTACGTCAAAAAGGCTCGCAGAGGTCCTTCAGGCTCAACTTGCGGAAGTTGGCATCAAGGCCAAGATTCAACTTTACGATAGTGCAAGCTATGTGGCCATGCTAAAAGCAGGCCAACAAGACCTTTTCGTCCGCCTTTATAGCTGGCCCAATGCGGATATTCTCGATTGGTTCTTGTTGTCAACGCAGTTTCCTTATCCGAATCACTCTCGCTGGTGTGATCCCAAAACTGACGAATTGATCAACTCAGCGGCAACTGCCCCTACGTGGGAAATTCGAGCAGAAAGATATAAAGAAGTGCAGCAATATCTTATAGAACAGGCGGTGTGGTGTCCGATCTATATTCCCGATAAGATGCTTGCTGTGCGTAAAGAGGTAATAAACTTTAAAAACCATCCGTGGATGATTCAATATAGCGATGGAATTGACATCGTAACAAAATAAGGTTTGTTTTTTAGTTAAATTATTTTTTTGGAGAAAGGGGATTTCGCAAGGGTCTCCTTTCTCCAAAAAAGTAACAGGAGTGGGTATAATGCTTCGCTATTTTGTTAGACGAATGGCATTTCTGGTTTTAACTTTGTTGGGCGCGACGATCGTCATATTCTCCATGCTACACCTGGCGCCTGGAGACCCCATAGATTTGATCGTAGGTCCCAATGTTACTCCGGAAGTGAGGGAAAATATACGTCATCAATACGGTTTGGACCGACCGCTGGCAGTTCAATATCTTAGCTTTATGAAATCGTTATTACACGGCGATCTCGGTAATTCGATAATTCAACATAAGCCAGTTTCAGAGCTGATAGCGGAGAGGTTTTTTGTAACTCTTGAGCTAAGTTTGACGGCACTGTTCATATCTTTCTTGATATCAATTCCCATCGGCATAAAAGCCGCGTTAAAGAGAAATACGGTCACAGATTATGCGCTTATGGCTCTTTCTTTAATCGGCATATCAATGCCAACTTTTTGGTTTGGGCTCATGCTTTTGTACATCGTCGCTTTTAAACTCAGGTTTTTCCCCATCTCAGGTTATGGAACGTGGAGGCATCTGTTTTTACCGGCATTGACGATCGGGATAACCGATGCAGCATTACTTGCTCGAATGGTGCGCTCAAGCATGCTCGAAGTCATTCGTCAGGATTACATACGCACTGCCCGAAGCAAGGGCTTGCCGGAGCGAGTCGTTATTAACCGCCATGCCCTGAGAAATGCCCTTATTCCAATAATTACGCTGTTGGGTTTGCGCATAGGAGGGGTGGTGGGCGGTTCTGTCGTTGTGGAGATCGTCTTTGCCAGGCCAGGCCTGGGAAGGCTAATGGTGGATTCCATTTTGGCCCGTGATTACCCCGTCGTCCAAGGGGTCATGGTAGTCTTGACTACATGCATCATACTAGGAAACCTCCTTGCGGATATTTTGTATGCGGTTGTCGATCCGCGAATAAAGCTGAAATGAGATTTGCCAGGTAAAAGGGTGGCGATTATATGGCTGAAGGGGTCGCAAGCACGGAACTTGCCAAGAGCGATAACACTTTTTACGGGTTAATGAGACGTTTGCTTCGCAGCAAGGCCGCGATTTTCGGGTTAGTCATTATAGGCTTGATGTTCATATGTGCCTTATTTGCGCCTTTAATAGCTACCCATGACTATGCTAAACAGGATCTGCCGTCCATGCTGCAGCCTCCATCAAATGCGCATCTGTTTGGTACCGATGAATTTGGTCGCGATATTTTCAGCAGGGTGATTTATGGTTCCAGGGTATCCATAAAAGTTGGTTTTCTCGCGGTCGGCATATCCTTGCTGACGGGTTTGTTCTTTGGTTCTATTGCCGGTTATTACGGTCGCCTTTTGGATAGCGTCATATGCGCATTGATCGACATAGCTTTGGCCTTTCCCATGACATTGCTGGCCATCGCTATTATAGCTGTCTTAGGCCCCGGGTTATTCAACGTATGTTTAGCAATAGCGCTTTCATCTTGGGGGTCATTTGCCCGCATTGCCCGAGGTCAGTTTCTTTCTTTAAAAAACCAAGAGTTCGTAGAAGCAGCCAGGATTCTTGGATACTCAGATGCACGGATTATATTTCGTCACATCTTGCCCAATTCATTGGCGCCCCTGGTTGTTTTAACGACGCTTGAAGTGCCGAAAGCTATAATCGTGGAGGCAACGCTGAGTTTTCTTGGACTAGGCATACAGCCTCCTTTGCCCAGCTGGGGCTCAATCATGAGTTCGGGTCGTTCCTTTCTGTTTCATGCGCCTTGGATAACCATATTTCCAGGGGTAATGATCATTTTAATAGTCATGGGTTTTAATCTGCTTGGGGATGCTTTGCGGGACTCCCTGGATCCAAGGCTTCGAGATTAGTGCTTCGTAATCGATGCTTTGGCCATTTTGCTCTCGAAATCGAGGGCCCTCTTAAAACTCATGTTTAAGACCAAAAGCGGTGCGAAATAAAGAAGATGTCGCAGTAAATTGAAATTCACGCTAAAAAGTCTTTTTAGAATAGAACCGTAGGAATAAAATTCCCTCCAAGCCCAGCCCATGCCCTTTTGCAATTCTTCGGGCGTCATTTGCGCGGGCATAAAAACAGCGTTGCCCATGTCATACTTCGACCAGTCTGCATTGATGATGCGGTCTTCGGAAGATAGCTTTTCGTACAACCTCGTTCCGGGCAAGGGGGTGAGTATGCTGAATTGTGCCAAGTCTAACTTTGATTCCAATGCGAAATCTAAGGTTCTTTTAAACACGTCCTTGTCATCGCTATCAAAACCAAAGATAAAAGCTCCCAACACGATAATTCCATGATCGTGTAAACGCTTTATTCCAACTTTAAATTCCTTGATGTCGTTTTGCACTTTGCCAATTTCTTGCATGCTTTCTTCAGAGATGGTTTCAAGGCCTATGAACAACCCCGCGCAGCCGCTTTTTTTCGCAGCTTTCAACAAGTCCGGGTCACGAATTATGTTGAATGAACTTTGCCCAACCCATCGTATTTTAAGAGGAATAAGGGCGTTGAATAATTCTTTGCTGTATTTTGGATTGCCCACGATATTGTCATCGATGAAAGCCACGAATTTACCTTCGAGGTGTTCTATTTCCCTGATGACGTCGGCAATGGGCCTGTGCCTGTAAGTTCTGCCGAAAAAATTGGACACGGAGCAAAAGGAGCAATTAAACGGGCAGCCTCTGCTTACTTGGAGGCTGTTAACAAAGTAATATGCTTCCTTTTTGTATAGATCCCTTCGAGGCTCGGGCAAATTGACCAAGCTCGGGAGTTTTTCGTTGAAATAAAATTGCTTTAAATCGCCATTCTTAAAGTCCTCCAAGAGCTTTTCCCATGCGCCTTCGGCTTCTCCGATGACCACGGCATCGCAATGTCTTATGGCTTCTTTGGGGAGAGCGGAAGGGTGCGGCCCGCCCAACACAACCTTTGCGCCACTTTTCCTGAACTTGTCTGCAATCTTGTATGCCCTAGGTGCGACTGAGGTCATGACTGTGATGCCCACCAGGTCAGGCACGTCGTCATAATTGATGGGTTCTACGTGTTCGTCTAAAATGGCGACTTCTATGTCTGGTTTTGTCAAAGCCGCGATCGTGCTCAAGGTAAGAGGTGGCATTTTAAGCGCCAGTTTTAGCCTTTTTTTGTAGTATTCGTCCTTTCCTGGCGATATCAATAAAACTTTCACTGTGAATGACCGCCTTTCATCAATTTTTTCGCCTTTTAGCACTTGGCGAGCATTATTTTAACTTATAGTCTGCATATACGATGAATTCCGTAATTTTGCGCTATTTCGATGGCTCTTTTGAATTCCATTCGCGTAATGGACCTTGAAAGCTCCGGATATCGAAAAGCTTTATGAAGCGGGCGGTACTGGTCCATTATGTTTACGAAGGTTTCGGTCGAAATTTCTGTGGCCAAAAACTCCATCACTTTTTCTGTCCCGGCAAGGTCGTTTGGAAGTACCAGGTGTCTCACTAAGAGCCCTTTAACGGCGATGCCCCTGTCGTCCGTCTTTAAATCTCCTACCTGTCTGTGCATTTCCCTGACTGCACTTTTTGCCAAAGAAAAGTAATTAGGAGCTGAAGAATAACGCATGCCCCTTTCGTCATCGCCGTACTTAATGTCCGGCATGTAGATGTCTATGATGCCTTCAAGGAGCTTTAGCGTGTCCACGGAGTCGTACCCGCCGGTGTTGTACACGAT
>JAAYTM010000175.1 GCA_012518015.1 Synergistaceae bacterium | reverse complement strand
TCGAAGGAAATATTGTCAGTTTTTACCCCGATAGCCTTGCCCTCCCTTAGGAGGTATAGTCCCATTTCCACGGGCTTGTGGGGGAATTGACGCCTTACTACATATCCATAGAATTTTACCTGATGGCTATAAAGTCCCATGAGTGACTTGCTGTCGATACTGGCCTCTTCCGTTATTTTATAATCCCAAAGATGAATCCCCTCTTTGTCATGATAAATCAGATCTATTTGTCCGGCCAGTCGAGTTCCGATGTCCAAGTTGACGGAAAAGGGTATCTCTCTGTGGACTTGGCCTTTGAGCCTTTTTGAGCTTAGTACGTTTTGAAGAGAGAGCCCTAACGGACTTTCTCTAAAAGCATCAAGCCATCTCATCAAGATGGTCCAATGGGTTTTGTCCTTGAGCACCGGGCGGAGACCGGTTGGCAATAAGCGCAACAAGGCTTCGAGGTCATCGTCTTTTTGTGGGAAAAACCCGGCGAGGCTTTCTTTTC
The DNA here is from genome assembly GCA_012518015.1 of Synergistaceae bacterium. Classification (GTDB taxonomy): domain Bacteria; phylum Synergistota; class Synergistia; order Synergistales; family Acetomicrobiaceae; genus Acetomicrobium. Next base: position 1,893 of record JAAYTM010000175.1, on the reverse strand, counting down.
TTAAATCCCAGCGCGCCAATATCCAATGTACCAAGCTTCCAACGTCAGGTCCACCGTAATCCTCCGATCTTGGCAGCTCCCATTTTAATGGTAATCCTTGCTTATATCCTAGTCTGTATGCGTGGGGACACCACGAAATTATTGCATATTCGGTGGCGCTTAACCTGTCAACTGGCGAGGTTGGGATCATCGATGACAATTTCTTCAAAGAAACTGCTTGGGATAAAATTTTCTTGGTCCTTTGCTCGTCCGAAAGCTTGGGCTTGGGTTTGCCAAGGAGAGCTTCTGGGATGACAATTTTTTCGGCTTCAGGCCAGCCCAGCAAAGCTTTTAACCAAAGGCCTGTTCTTTTCGAGGGAGCCCCATCTGAGTCTAAAGCACAGCTTCCGCATAGTATTAACCTGTTTTTTGCACGAGTACAAGCGACATAGAATAGCCGTAAGCTTTCTTCGTCTTGCGCTGTGCCTTCAAGGTAATCATGCACTGCCTTCGATGGCGGGCTTTCCTTTTGGCAAAGGGGGTCAGGGTAAGAACTTGCCACGGCACCTACAAAAATCGAGGGAACCAGGGATGAGCCGCTTCGTGGATGTCTGTGATGTTCAAGGCCGAAGACGGCCACTACAGGAAATTCCAATCCCTTGGCGGCGTGAACCGTCATGACCCTCACTACATCTTCATCTTCGCCCAAAGGAGTGGCTTCCTCGTAGGGAACATTAAACCTCGTTGTGTTTTTTAGATAATGAGCTGCTCCAGCAACATCTTTGCCTAAGGCCTCTTCGTATCCCCTTAGAATCTGTATTAGATGCCTCATGTTTGAAAAAACTCTTGGTCTTTTGTGGGGCGGCGCAGAAAGCAGCCACAACGGGTCTTCAAGCAAGTAGTTCAAAGCGTTACTAGGACCGCGCAAAAAAGCCCTGTGTCGCAGATCTTCTATTTTACGAGCAACGGTTGGAAGGTTAGCCTTTACATACCTCCACGCTCGGCCATGGCCATTGCTGTCTTCTTCAATAGATGAAATGGCTTTTAGAGCGGCTTCTTGAGATAGCCGGAGAAAAGGCGATGATAATAATCCGATCAGAGCAAAGTCATCCTTTGGATCACTTAAAGTCGATAATAAGGCGGTTGCGTCGAGCGTCTCTGATCTCGAGAAAAAGCTTTTTTGTTCCACAAAAACCGCTGGAATATTGTGTTTTTCGAAAGCTTTCTCGAGCGGGTCGTAGTAATTTCGTGATGGGACTAGAACCACCATGTCCTTCCACTGGGTTCCGCCTTCGTGCAGCATGTCAAAAAGGCCTGCAAGGTTTGAGGCTAAGAGGTTTTTCCTGTGTGCCGCACTGACCTTGTTTCCTTCTTCGTCTTCGGTTGTCGTCTCGAGTAGTAACATTAAATCGCCTATCTTGTTATCATTTGCTGATTGAACATCTTCATTCTTTAAAGCATCAGGATACGCCAATGGTTCGTACGGATGTCTTAAGGAGGAACTTATGCCTTCACGCCAAAGATGACCGAAAAGGCTGTTTATCTTTTCTAAAAGCTCATTGGTCATCCTGAAGGATTCGCTCAAATAAATATATCGTCCTGCTCCTTCTTGTGCCCTTTTAATGTAATCTGCAAATATTTCAAGATTGGCGTGGCGAAATCTGTATATGGATTGTTTCAAATCGCCCACGATGAATAGCTTTGCTGGTTGGTCATTCTTTGCAGTTTTTATATTTTCAATCAACATGCTTTGAACGCCGTTTGTATCTTGAAACTCGTCCACCAGGATATATTTGTATCGGTTAGCTATTTCAGGGTGTTGATTCAACATTTCTTTTGCCTTAATCAGTAGGTCATCGAAAGAGAGGATGCCTAATCTTTTTTTGTGTTCCTCCCAAATAGTCCAGATGATAC
>JAAYTM010000032.1 GCA_012518015.1 Synergistaceae bacterium | reverse complement strand
TGGTGACCATGGCGGAGGGGAAACACCCGGATCCATACCGAACCCGGCAGTTAAGCCCTCAAGCGCCGATGGTACTGCGGGGGGGACCCGTGGGAGAGTAGGTCGTTGCCATGTGCCTGCTTTGTTGTTATTTGTGACATTTATGCCCCTCAAAGAAATGTTATAAATTTCAAGGTATTATGATACACTCTTTATGTAAAATTTGTAATGACTTTTTGTCCGATCATCCCTGTAAGGGGATGTAGGGAAGGGGGGCACGTTGCGGTGAAGGTTTTGCTTTTTGGGTGTGGTAGAGTTGGAAGGGCTTTTTGCGAATTACTGGGTAGGAAGCGAGATGTTGTAGAAAGTGCCTCAATTTCCCTTGTGGGAGTTGCCACTCGAAGTCGAGGATGTGTTTTTAACTCCCATGGTATCGATGTAGATAGGCTGCTTCAATGGGAAGCTTTAACGGGAAGGATTGATGCTCTGGAGAGCGAGGGCACTTTGGTTATAAGTGACGCAAATGAGATGTTGGAAGACCTGGATTATGATATTTTAGTTGAATGTACTCCATCTGATTTTGAAATCGGGGAACCTGCCAGATCTATCATGAAAAAGGCTATTAAAAGAGGCAAGCATGTAGTTACCGCTAATACAGGCGCTATGAGCTTGCATTTTGATGAATTAACACGAGAGTCATTGGAGATAGGCGTAAAATTACTTTATGAGGCTACCGTTTTATCGGGTACTCCACTTTTTTCCTTGGTACGTCATGGTTTGCCGGGATGTTGCATTAGAAGGTTTGAGGGGATACTCAATGGTACCTGTAATTTTGTACTTACTGTAATGGGAATGGGAAGTACTTTTGATGAAGCCTTGCTGGAAGCCCAAAGGCGTGGCCTTTCGGAGCAAAATCCATGGGTTGACATAGATGGACTGGAGGCTGCGGCTAAGACTGCAATAGTTGCAAGGAGTTTAATGTCGGCGAATGTCGATCTCAAACAAGCTTCCATAAAGGGGATTAGAAATATAACGGCGCAAAATATCGAAGAAGCCAAAAGAAGGGGAGGTAAATTAAAGCTCCTTTCCAGGATTGAAGCAAATTCTAACGAGATACATATTAGTGTGAGTCCAGAAATTCTTTCCTTAAACCATCCTTTGGCTCACTTAGAAGGTTTTTCCATAGGTGCGCTGCTTTTGACCGATGTCATAGGCGAAATATGTATTAGTGGTTCCGGCTCCGGACCCAAGGAGACTTCGTATTCACTTTTAAAGGACGTGTTATCCTTGAGGGAAGGATGAGGTTTTATATGTCTATAAAGATAGCAGTTATTTCAGATACACATGGAAGCTTAAAGGCTTGGAGGGAAGCAGAGCGCCTTTGGCGAGGATCAAACCTTATTATTCATCTTGGTGATGTCTTGTACCATGGCCCTCGTAATCCTCTTCCCGAGGAATATGCGCCAAGGGAATTGGCAGAAGAAATCAATCTCTCTAAAATCCCTGTCATAATTATTCGAGGCAATTGCGATGCCGATATAGATGCTGCTATACTGAAGTGGCCTATATCAGATCCTTATTCCGTCTTATGGTGGGATGGTAGGTTAATACTTGCCTTGCATGGTACGGATCTTGGAGAGCCAGGGAATCTAGCGTCGACGTTCAATGCCGATTTAGTGCTTACGGGACACACGCACGTTAGCTCTATTACCTGTGAAGGAAAAACGATTTTTTTAAATCCCGGTTCGGCTAGTCTGCCAAAGGGCAAAAATCCCGCTTCGTTCGCTCTATTAGATGTTGATGGAATTCGAATTTTAACTTTAATGGGAGATATAATTTGCTTTGAGCCTTGGAATCTTATTTAAAGGGGAGATATTCAAAGATGGAAGTTATTGAGAGCATATCAACGAGTAGAGATATGTCCCAGGAGGCAAAAGGAAGCAAAGAAGCTACGTTGTTGGTTTTTAATCTGTTTGAAGAACATTATGCTATTGAAGTATCACAAGTAAGAGAGATCGTGCGGATACCGGAAAATATAACCAGGGTTCCAAACGCACCGCCATACGTATGCGGAGTAATCAATCTGAGGGGGACAGTAATTCCCGTAATGGATATTGCCGTAAAAATGAGCCGAGGAGAGATTGAGCGTCGCAACGAATCAAGGATAGTGGTTGTTGAAGAGGAAGACATAATGTTTGGCATATTAGTTGATTCGGTTCACGAAGTCAGGGCGGTGCAATCAAGCCAAGTCGAAACTGCGGAATCTATCGATTCTGCAATAGAGAGGGAATACCTTCAAGGCATAGTTAGAACTAAAGAAGGAGATCTTATAGTTCTGCTTGATGTAGCCTCCATCTTTGAAATTAAAAATTACCTGGAGTGATATCTCTTGTTAATAGATTTACATGTTCACTCCACTGCATCTGATGGGACTTTATCTCCCTCGGATTTAGTATCAAAGGCAAAAGAAAAGGGAATATCTTTGCTATCTCTTACTGATCACGATACGACAGGTGGTCTGGAGGAGTTTGAACGAGCCTGTATCGTTCATAAACTAGCTGGTTTGAACGGCATTGAGCTTTCCGCTGAACATCGTTGTATTGTTCATATCTTGGGTTATGGTTTTGACTACGATGATCCTTTACTGCAAAAAGCTTTAGCGACTATTAGAATGCACAGGCATGAAAGAAACGTCGCCATATGTGAAAAGCTCAGGTCCTTGGGTATGGAGATTACGCTTGAAGAGGTTGCAAGAGAGTCAAAAGGCGAGGTGATAGCAAGACCCCATATTGCAAAGGTGTTGCTTAGAAAAGGTTATGTTTCTGATATTAAAGAAGCATTTGTTAAATATCTTGGTAGAGGTGCGCCGGCTTACGTTGCCAGGAAAACTCTTTCACCTGAAAGGTGTATTGCACTGATAAATAACGCGAAAGGGTTATCTGTTTTAGCTCATCCGGGCGAAATGCGTTTGACCTTCGATGAATTGGAGAAGTTGCTCGAAAAACTTAAGAGTTTCGGTTTATGGGGATTGGAGTGTTACTCAAGTCACCACAGAGCTGAGGATATTTTTAGTTTCCTAAAGTTAGCGGATAAATTTGATTTACAGCCAACCGCTGGAAGTGATTTTCACGGGTCAATCAGGCCTGGCTTTGAGATGGGTATTGATGTCCCAAATCACATGGTGCCAGAGGAGTTAATCTCTTTAGCCAAGAAAAAAATCGGTAATTCTAGCGGGGTGTGTATAAACATTCATTCTTCCTTCTCGTATGAACCCGATTAAAGTAACTCCGTACTTTTGGGCCATCTCTATTGCTTCGCAAGTAGTCGCTGAAACGCTGCCTAATATCGGGATCTTTGCGATTAAGATTTTACTTACTAATTCGCACATTAATCTTCCTGAAATCAACATTAGGCATTCTTCCATTTTGACCCTTTTCTCTAAGGCCTTGCCTATAGCTTTTTCTACGACATTATGCCTAGATATGTCTTCTAACAAAAAGTATTGGTGTCCACTATTATGCATTAGAATAGCCCCATGAAAGGCACCAGTTTTCCTGTAAAACGGAGCATCTTCAAGCAATCTCATGCCATCAAAAATTATTTTTACATTAATTGCCCAGTTTGCATCGATATATTTGAAGTCGCTTTTTTCTTGTAGTGATGGCTTTGTCTTCAACTCGACGTTCACAACGTAATCATCTGCTGTTTCTATGTGTTTTATGTCGTCGTAACGCTTTATAACACCACAGGTTAATAAATGACCTATTGCTAGTTCTCTTAGATCGCTTCGTGAAGCTCTTAGGGTCACAAAGGGTGATTTGTTTACCGTTATTAAAATATTTTCTTCATGTGCAACCAAGTCTATGCCTGAGACATACGATTTACTTTGTGTGAATTTAAAAAAATCTCTTTTGCTAAACATTGTTCAACCTCCATAAAAGCAATTTCTTATAGCTGACTTCTGGAGTAAATTGGAGGGACTTTTTAGAGCCAAATATGGCGCCAGGTCAATTAGATTCGTACTTTGTATTATAATTTAGATTAGCCAGATTTTGCCCTAGTTGGTCAAAATTGCGCTTACTCTAAATTAGGTTTTGTAAATTTTCGTAATTTAAGGAAGGAGAATAAACAATGTCAATTATCGATCTAAGGAGCGATACCGTGACTAAACCCTCTTTTGAAATGAGGAGGGCTATGGCCGAAGCAGAAGTTGGAGATGACGTTTATCAAGAAGATCCAACGGTAATAAAATTGGAGCAACTCGCTGCAGAAATAACAGGCCAAGAGGCAGCCTTATTCGTTTGTTCAGGAACAATGGGAAATATAGTTTCTTTGCTCACTCATTGCAATCGTGGAGATGGAGTCATATTGGGTTATAAAAGTCACATTTATGTTAACGAAGGAGGAGGATTGTCAGCCTTAGGTGGGCTTGTACCTCTTTGCGTGAACGATGGCGATGGCATTCCAAAGCCTGAAGAAGTATTGTCTTTTTGTAGGCCTGAAAATGTTCACTATGCTCCGGCTAAATTGCTGTGTCTAGAAAACACCCATAATGCTTGTGGAGGTGTTGCTATATCCCCCGAAGATTTTTTATCAATGGTTAGCCTCGCTAAAAATAGGGGACTTTCTGTACATCTTGATGGAGCCAGAATATTTAATGCTGCCATTGCCTGGGGAGTGGAACCGATAGTTTACACTGAGTCGGTGGATTCAGTGCAATTTTGCCTCTCTAAAGGCTTAGGAACCCCGATAGGGTCGCTTATTTGTGGCAGTAAGGACTACATAAGAAGGGCCAGGCATTGGCGGAAGCGAGTTGGTGGTGGTTTACGCCAAGCAGGAGTTATTGCTGCTGCTGGCATAATAGCTTTGAGAAATTATCCTGACCTAAGACATGATCATGAAAAGGCAAAAATTCTAAAAGATCGTTTGACGAGCGAAGGAGTCAAGGTGGTAGAGGTGTCAAAACCCACAAATATGGTATATTTTGACGTAGAAAGTTCCGTAGATGAGGCCCTTTTAGCAGAAAAATGTAGGCAAAGGGGCGTTTTATTTAACCCTACTCCTGAGAAGATAAGGTTGGTTACGCACCGCGACGTAAGTTTCGAAGATGTTGAGAAGGCTGCAAAGGTCATCGCGGAAGAGTTATGTCGATTACGATAGATTTGCCGAAAGAAGAGTTTGTAGAGTCTGTGGCCTATTGGATGCTGGATCGACTGCAGAACAGGAAAAACATCAAAGAAGGAGATGTATTATATAAGGCCAACGTTTCATTTGCTCTTTCATTTATGGATGGCGATCTAGATGAAAAACTTGAAGGTCAGTCGGTATCTTTAGGCTTGCGAGTCATCGATGCAGAAGGCAGGCAAGGTATTGCCTATACTAACATGTTGACCAAAGATGTCTTGACTCAAGTTATTGAATGGGCAACTTATAATTGTCAGAACAACGATCCTAATCCTTTTGCCGGATTAAATCATGAGTGCAATAGAGCCTTTCAAGACCAAGATATTTTCGACCCCCTTATAGCTGAAGGTCCTGGTTTTGAACGTGGAGAGAAGATATGTTCCTCAATTTCTGATGAAGTACGCTGTATCGATAAGCGAGTTACATCGATACGAGAGGCTTTTTATGGAGAGGGTTATGAACAGACACTTTATTTATCTAGCGCAGGGTTTTATGGATGGCAAAGGGAGACAGTTGCTAGGTGTGATGTTACACTAATAATGAGCGACGACAACAAGGTAGAAATAGGTGGTTTTGGAGAAGAGCGTCGTTACGCAAATGATCTGGATTATCTGAGTATAGCTAGGCATGCAGTACAGAGGACGGGTTTGACCTTGGGCGGCAACCCCCTTAAAAGCGGCAGATATATTGTGGTATTGGATAGTGTGGCCGCGGCTTCGATCGTGTCTTTGCTAGAAGATTCTCTTTTAGCGGATAGCGTTCATAAGGGCAAATCGTGGCTCGCAGGCAAGATGGGCCATCAGGTTGTCTCCTGTAATGTTAATTTAGTCGACGATGCGACCGTAAAGAGGGGCATAGGAAGTTACGCTTTTGACGGAGAGGGTGTTCCTGCTCAAAAAACAGTTTTGCTTGAAAGTGGAGTATTGACCAACTTTTTATATAATCTAGAACACGCAAGGATGGACGGGGTTCCTTCGACGGGCAACTGCGTTCGGGGGACAGGTTCCTTGCCTGAAGTGGGAGCCTCAAACCTCTTTATAACGCCTGGCACCAGAAATTTGCGAAGCCTTCTAAGCGGTATAAGCTTTGGGATTTATGTGGTGGATTTGCTTGGCCTACATACCTTCGATTCAACAACCGGTGATTTATCGCTAGGTGTTAAGGGTGCTTGTATCAGGAAGGGCATGATCGAAGAGCCCGTTTCTGGAATGACAATAGCAGGCAATATTTATGATATATTGTCCCGCGTAGTGGAAGTAGGAAGCGATTTAAAGTTTTATGGGAGTGTAGGGTCTCCTTCTTTGGTGATTGAAGATGTGGCATCGGCAGGAAATTAAGAAAATTAAGTATTTGTTTGTCTTTATGTTTCTTTTATTGTTACCAGCATTGGCAGCCAAGGATGTTGTCTATGCTGCTGAAAAGTGGATTTTATGGCATGGTGTTGAAAATCTCGGCTACGTTTTGATTCTTAAAGTGAATGAGCACAATTTAGCACCCATAGACGTTGTTGCAGCCAAGCTTAAGCTGGAGGTTAGCTCCAACGAAAAATCCTTTTTGGCTAAAAAGGGGGAAAGTACCCTTGAACTGGTGCCTGGTGCTGCGGTGGCTAAAAGGGATGGGCATAATATAATTCCCCTCACCTCTATCCCAACGTACAAAGATGGATATTGGTGGCTTGAGGCAAATACTACTTTAAAGTTGCTAACACCTCTCGTAGGCGACGGCAAGACCTTAAAATGGGCCGGCAAGACTGAGGCAACGACAGATGATTTTGTCGTTAGCGATGTAGTTGTTCGGGGTAACGTTGAAAAAATAGAACAAAGCAGCTCAGCATCTTTTGCGACTAAGATCGTTGGACTACGGTGGGGACAATGGGAAGATAGAGTCAGACTGGTTTTAGATCTATCTTCTGATGTATCTCCTTTTGTAGAAAAAAAGCCGTCTAAGTTGGTGCTTAAATTTAACGGAGTGCTTATGGATGATCTGGTCAAAGACATAAAACAGCAGGGACCCTTTCCTGAAGTTTCGGTAAATCAAAGAAATGGGACAGCGATTATTGAAATTGAGCATTCATTTCATAGGATATCTTATTTTAATCTGTCTTCACCGCCTCGATATGTGGTTGACTTTTTTATAAATGAGGGCGTAAGTAGTAACGTTACATCTCAAAAAAGTACTGATGATATTTTCGTGCCTTCTCAAGTTCGTGACGACCCAAAAAGGGCAGCGCCAAAGGGCTCTAAACCACGGTTAGTTGTAATTGATCCGGGCCATGGAGGCAAAGATCCAGGGGCAG
>JAAYTM010000031.1 GCA_012518015.1 Synergistaceae bacterium | reverse complement strand
GGGAAAGCGCGGGCCCGCCGTCTATGCGCACCTCGGCAAAGTTACCGCCGCTTTCAAGCCTCCAGTAAATTGGGCTATTTGTCGGGTCTATGTCCTGACCCATCGGAAATTCCACGCTTTTCAGAGAGGTCTCAATGCCCAAATAGGAGGCCAATCCTATGTGACTGTGATCCGTGGGCTGTCCCGTGGTTCCATCGCTCGGCAATGGTTCAAAATCAGGAGAAGGCCACGAGGTAATCGACAAAGGTTCGCCAGTATGTCCCTTGATAACGAGTCTTTGAACCCCGCGATCATAGTCTTTTTCAACGGACACAGACACAAGCTTTCCCACGTCTCCCATGGCCAGACTTTCGTTTATGAGAGATGCCAGTTCATCCAAGCTGTATCCTACAAGTTCCCCCGGGTCTCGAAAGTTATTTTCGTCTGAAGGTTCCTGCACTCCGTCTTTATCGTCGTCGGACCACTTTTCCGGGATCAAAACTTTGGCTGTCCTGTCTCCAACGCGTATTTGAAGTATTTCGCTCCTACCGGTCCATGAAAAGGACAAGGGGGCTTCGTAACTGGCCAATGTGTATTGTTGGTAGCGGATCGGGAACACTTCGCGGCCGTGAAGGGAAACCTGCCCCATAACTCCCCGTTCCACTTCATATTCAACGTGTAGTTGATTTCCCATGTATATGATTTTGCCATTCGCGTCGCGAACGAAAGGCCTTTGTGTGGCGTTCAGGCCGGAAAACAAATATCTTCCCTCCACCGAGAAATTGGCAGTATTCATGAGCTCTTCCTGAAGTTGGTACAACTCCTCTGCGATGGCTGCATATTCTGTCTCTTCAAAGGTCCCGTTTCCCGCGTAGATGGCAAGCTCCCTGATGCGTTGTATCACATCGGTGATCTGGTTTAAAGCGGCATCGGTATTGGAAAGCCACATCATGCCGTCATCAAGATTTTTCAAGTATTGCTCGTTCTCAAATATAGTCGTCGACAGAGACAATTCCCTGCCAACTGCCAGGGGATCATCGGAAGGGTGCTGATGAAGCTTGCCTGTCGACATCTGCCTTTGAAGTTTGAGCATTCGCTCCAAGTTGCTGTGCATGTCCGACAAAAAAATCTGGTTCATCATCGAATTGGTCACGCGGTTCATATTACATACCTCCCGAAAGAAAATGCTACCTTCCCACCATCCCCATGCGGTTGATTATCGTATCAAGCATTTCGTCTATGGTCGTAATATAACGTGCCATGGCATTGAATGCCTGTTGAAATTTTATTATGTCCATCATCTCTTCATCGATGTTGACACCCATGACCGATTGCCTCTGAGCGTTTATCTGATCTGTCAAAGCGCGCTGGTTATCTGCCATAGTCGTGGTCCTTTTCCCCTGAGCCCCTATTTCTGCAATGAAGCTCAGATAAAACTCGTTGAAATCGGCGCTGCCACCGGACAACACCTTTGTCTGTTTGAGCCGGGCCATGGCAAGGGCTTTCGTGCCATCGCCGCTTCCAAGGCTGCTGCCATCGCCATCATCTGCGGCCGCAGCAATGAGACTCGTGTCTTTTTCCAAAAGCGGATTAATGAGCAATGAGCTCGCCGCACCTCTCTGTTTAAGCAGGGGGACAAAAAAGGCCGTTCCTGTGAGAGCAGAATTTTCTCCCATGCCGTGGCCCGAATAATGCACGGCGTTCATTTCCAAAGCCAACCGGTAGGCCAACTCATCAAAAGACGCAAGGTGAGATAAAATGAGGTCATCGCGTGCCTCCAAAGTGCCGTATATCTTGCCGCCCTGCACATGGTGATCTACGGTTATGGAGGCACTTCCTTCTTTCTTTAGTTCAAGCGTGATGCCGGGAGAGACCTCGCTCGTGGTTTTTGCTGCATAACCATCCGCAGAGGTTATCTGCCTTGCCTCAGTAAAACGGTTGACTGAGGAAAGGTAATTTTTGCCGTCAAAAGTGACCAGGGCGTCGCTTGAGGTACTCATGAAGTTAGTTGTCCCGTCGCTTCTTAAAAGGCCCAAGTTGCTTGCCACGTAAAGGCCACCGTTTTCATCGCCAAGGACGTTGATTCTCTGGGCTTCTCCCATGACCTGGCTTTCAAGGGTAAGATAATAAGTGCCGTCAGGAGCCTGCTCTACGGAAGCCCTAAGCCATTCTTCGGGCTTTGAAGGAGCGCCATCATTGCTCATGTAAGCCCCGTTTATCTTGTTTGCTATCGTAGTTAAACTATCTTCTTCTTTAACGTTTATGGTGACGACCTTTGCCGAGTCCGCAATGCCCATTTTGCCGGCAAAATTTCCCTTTATATCGACAATGGAGACCAAATGTTTGTCCGATGATTCGATTGTCAGGCGGTCATCCGAGGTGGTGGCCGCATCGAAATATGAAGAATAATTTGTGTTTATAAAACCGGATAAATCCTGTACATTCAATGTTGAAGAAGCCGTCCAACTGTTACCCATATTGTCGCTTATTTCCCATCGGGAATCAGCATCATTCCAATTTATTGAAATGATGCTTTCAAAGCCGTCTGCCGCCAGACGAAAGCTGTACTCTTGAGGTTCGTCCGAACCTGGAGGCGGGAGTACGCCGCCGCTAAATTGATGCGAAGTTTTAACGACTCCGCCAGAACTGACCTGAAGCGAAAAAGAACCGTGTAAGTTAAGTTCCTGATCGGGGCTTACCACATTCGGCAAGCTTCCCGGCGTTCCGACCTTCCAGGTGGTCTCGCTCGCAAGCCTGTGAACGATGACGGAGTGTATGGCCTTTAAGGCTCGCTGTTCTATGGCCGCTAAAATCACGTCCGCGTTATCTACGGGATCAAAAAGGTTATCTTCTACTTGAACGTCGTAAAAGCCGTCGTTGCCGGGTATGGGGACCAGTACGAGATGTCGCGTCTGGGAGCCCTGCACCAGGATTTTTCCGTGAAGGTCTATCTTATAGTCCCCGTCTTCTTCCTGTATGGTCGTAGATACAGATATATCGATGAGCTCGCTCAAGCGTTCGACGAGTAAATCCCGCCGATCGAGCAGATCGTTTGGGTTGCCGCCTACAGCCTTAACTTGTGAGATCTTTTCGTTCAACGCTGCTATCTGGTCTATCAAAGAATTAGCCTCGGTGACCAAAGATTCCAAATCTTGGTTCAAAGACGTCCTGTATTGGTCATAATTTCTCGCCAACTGATCCAAAAAGACGGTCAGGTTTTTGGTGCTTTGGATCACGCCTTCTCGGGCTGCTGCGTTATCGGGTCGCTTCGACAGCTCTTCTAAGGCAGACCAAAACTCGTCTAACGCAACCTTTAAGCCTTCTCCTGCAGGTTCGTTCACGAAAAGCTCTATATGGCTTATGGCTTCCTCTAAGGCTTCCCAATAACCTAAAGCAGACATCTCCTCCTGGTATTGTGCATCCAAGAAGGAGTCGCGCAGCCTCCTTATGGCTTCAATTTGGACGCCAGTGCCTATCTGGCCGGGCGTTGCCGGACGGTTAAAGGCGGGGTCAGTAAAGGGCGTGGTGGTACCTGCCTCTACCCTTTGTCTTGAGTAGCCTTCGACGTCGGCGTTGGATATATTATGCCCGGCAGTCTCCATGCCCCTGCGAAAGTAATCCAACGCCCGTCGGCCCATTTCTAAGCCGAAAAATGAATTAATCATCGCAATTTTCCCCTTTTTGTTTAACCCCTGATGCTAAAGGTGCCTCCGCTTGCCAGCTCGCGCCACTGGGACAGGAGTAGCTCGCTGAATCTTTTGGATTCATCGAGCAGGTGTGTGGTTATGTCGAACTCGGACTTTAAATTTCTCATGGAACGCTCCAGCTTTCTTGACGCTTCAAGCAAAGCCGCTGCCTCTTCCTCGCCCATGATTAAAGCAATCTCGGATATCTTGGGTTCACAGGCAAGTGCATCGGCAATCATCTGGGCAATACCGTTGCGTTTTGATTCAAGCTCTAAAAAGTCTATTGTCTTTTTTTCTAAATCTTTGACCAAGGACTGCAAGGCAGCATAATCGCCACCTCCTAAGAGATGTCGTTCTTTCTTGAGCAGCTCGACTATATCTTCAAGCTGACGCGACATCCCTTCGAGGAGACTCGTCATTTCCTCGGCCAATTCTTCCGGCGGTAAGCCTCTTGCGTTCAAGGCATCATCATCCTTTAAAACCTGCTTTCCGCAAAATCCGAGCAAGCGCATCTAAATCCGGCTCGTACGTGCCGTCTTGTATCTTGCGTTTTAATATTTCGACTTTATCATCTCTAACTTCCGGAATTTTTTTAGCTTCCTCGACGGCCTTCTTTAAAGTCTTGGCAAAGGAGCTTACCTTAAACTCGTCGCCCTCGCCGCTTCGTATCTCTTCGGATCTAGGACGAATCTTTTTGACCGGTTTCGTTTCATGTGCTCTATTTATTGGATCGATTGGTTCAACCATCGTCATCACCTCTTTTTTAGTTCCTGTTAATTTTATCGGCACAAATTCGCCATAGCTTTACTTGCGGGGGTAAAATTTATAAGTTTCCCACTTCTTTTGATGCTTTGATGGCAAAGGAAAAACACGCAATCGCAAAGGCGTTTCTGGGGCTTGCGAAAAAGTTCGTCAGGTTTGTGTAAAAGGCTAAATTTGACCTGCTTTTAGAGCTTCGGTCCTTTGCCTACGGTGAAGCTAATGGAACCTACGACTTCGATGCCTATTTTAGCTAGTGAGGAAGCAGCCTTTTGTATTGTAGCTCCCGTGGTGCATACATCATCACATATTATCGCGGTTTTTATATTTCGGAGCAAACCTGTGACTTTAAAGGAATTTTCCGGAAGTTTACTTCTTGTACTGCCTTTGGACGCCCTCGGAGCGACTTCAACGTTCCAGGCAAGACAATCGCGCATGGGAATGTCAAGCTTCAAGGAGAGGCCTTGGGCTATTTTTCTGGATTGATTGAATAACCTTGGACTTCCGATGTGAAGGGGTATGGGAACCAAAGCGTCGGCAGACATCCCCGTCACGTACGATGCCAAAGCCATCCCCATGGACACTCCCAGTGCGCCGTTGTTTTCGTACTTGAGGAGATGTACGAGTTTTCGCGCCATCCCTTCATGGCGGGCGCCCCAATAATGAGGGAAAGAGGAACTGTGCTCTTCACAGGGGTAAGGCCCCAGGCACTTGATGCACAGGGAAAAGTTTGGGGATAGCACCTCTTTTATGCATTCTACACAGCCACATGAGCCTGCCCTTCCGCACAAAGGACACCTCACGGGAAATATCAAATGCAAAAGAAAAGGCACTATCCCCGCCATGACAAAAATGACCTTCGCTTACTGGGCTGCCCTTCTTAATTCCTCCGCCTTATCCGTCCTCTCCCATGCCGGCAGGGGATTTAAGTCAATCCGCCCCATGTGACCATATGCAGCAAGCGGTAAATATTGTGGTTTTCGCAAATCTAAATCCCTTATCATCGCGGCTGGCCTGAAATCAAAGTGTTCTCTTATAAGCCTTGCTATCTTTTCATCAGGTATTACGCCCGTCCCGTAGGTCTCAACCGATATGGAAACTGGACTGGCCACGCCTATGGCATAAGCTACCTGGATTTGACATCTACGCGCTAATCCTGCAGCAACGACATTTTTGGCCGCATACCTTGCCATGTAAGCCCCCGAACGGTCCACCTTTGTAGGGTCTTTGCCCGAAAAACAGCCTCCGCCGTGGGGCACTATTCCTCCGTAGGTATCGACTATTATCTTTCTTCCAGTCAAACCCGTATCAGCCAGGGGGCCTCCCAATACAAACCTACCCGTAGGATTTACAAGTATCCTCGGAGAATCCTCCATTAGCTCCGGTGGGACTATGGGTTTGATGACGTGCTCTATGATATCCGCTTTTATCTGCGCCTGCTCCACGGAAGGGTGATGTTGAGCAGAAACTATGATGGTATCCGTCCTGACCGGTCTGTCATTTTCGTATTCGAGCGTAACTTGAGTCTTGCCATCGGGACGAAGGTAGGGGATTATTTTTTCGCGACGAACGTACGCAAGACGTCTTGCCAGTCTGTGGGCCAAAGAAATGGACATGGGAAGCAGTTCTTCGGTTTCATCGCAAGCATATCCGATCATCATGCCCTGATCGCCTGCGCCTATGCGGTTCACCTCGTCATCCGTCATATCGTCCTCTCTTACTTCAAGTGCCCTATTTACACCCTGGGCAATATCTGAAGCTTGCTCGTCTATGGCTGTTATGACAGCACAGGTATCTCCGTCAAAACCGTATTTAGCGCGCGTATAACCGATATCTTTAACGATGCATCGAACTAATCGGGGTATATCGACATAACAGTCAGTGGTTATTTCTCCAGCAACCATGACTAAACCAGTAGTGACTAAGGTCTCGCAGGCCACTCTTCCCATGGGATCTTGGGCAAGTATGGCATCCAATATCCCATCTGATATCTGATCGGCCAATTTATCGGGATGTCCTTCAGTTACAGACTCCGATGTAAGCAACAACTGCTCTTTTGGCATCAACTCCACCTCCGAATATGAAAAATAGCGGACCCTGATGCCACGGATACGAAAGCACCAGGGCCCATAGGCACAATAGGTAAAGGTGCATGTTCTTATAACCCGCAACTGGCCTTTCTGTCAAGTCCAATCTTTTCATGAGTATTCGATTGGACTTCGCAAAAGCAGTACTGCACCCGGTAGCTGCTTGAAGCCCCACTTTTCCAAAAAAGGATATAGATCGCTGACATAAGTGATTATTAGAGGAATATCTTTAACGGCAGGATGTTCAAGCACATAGTTCATGAGAGCCGTGCCAAGGCCTTGCCCCTGATGATCGGGATGAATGATTATGTCCCACAGGGAGGCACGATAAACAAAATCGGTCAGGAGCCGGCAGAAACCGACCAATTCGCTCTTATATCGCACGGAGAAACACATGCTGCTTTCCTGCAGCATCCGAGCTATGCCCTCATCAGTGCGACTTTTTCCCCACCATACGAATCGATATAGCGCCTTTACCTCCCAAGGGGAGACGGCAAGCCTGTTGTCGTAAAAGGTATATTCGCTTAAATCCATGATTAATCGCGGGTGCTCACAGAGATATACCCGCCGGAAGAAGAATGAACGGACATCCCGCGCAATATCTTCCTTAAATCAACGCCTCGTGCATCCCTGCTGACCGGTAATTGCACGAGTTGGCCTGTACCACACCTAGAACATATCCACGAAGCCCTGGCCATCCCGTCATAATCCGGATCTCCAGCCAGGACTTTAATTTCCTCGCACACCTGACATTCGACTATGAGCATGGACCAAGCGCCTCCTTTATTAGTATTTCTGATTATCCTTTCCATCAGTCGAGTTCTATTTTAACGCGAACGGGCCCTTCTGTGTAGATGTCGGAGACAGCAATTACGTTTACCTTAAAGGGTGGGTTCGCGTTGCTTAAATTTTCCACGGCGTCGAAAAACTCGGTGGCCTCCAAATTACCGACTGCGCCCGTAATGGGATCGGGAAGTATGCCATCTTCCTGAGCTCGAACGTTAACTTGTCTCAGCAAATTGTACAACGCCAATTCTGCCTCCGCCTCACTCAGGCGTTCCGTAAACACTTCGCTTGCAAGTATTTCCCCTGCCTTATAAACAAGCACGCTATCTTTTACGCTTATTAGACAATCGATCCTTTCGCCTACGACTGCATTGGTGGCAACTATCAATCGGACCACCTTTCGCCTTTTGCTCTCCACGGTCTCTTTTACGGCCTTTTTCAGTTCTTCCTCTCTTACATGGATATCGATGTCTTCCGGTTGCAGGCCAGTGCGTATGGACAATGCCAATTTGGCGTTACTTATCAGCTTTTCGATTGCATTTTCGATTTCCTTTTCGTCAATATTTGTAGGGTCAATGGGCATCTGCATCAGCAACTCGCCGGCCAATACCAGTATCCTGCCTTCTTTCATCTTCTCAAGGCTTGCTTTTAGCTCATCTGCCTGAAGGCGAAGATCGGCAATCTGGGCTTCAAGACTATCTCGTTCGAGCTTCATCGCTTCAAGTTCCTTGCCAAGCCTCTCGCGGTCCCTTTCCAGTTCCTTTGCCTTTTTATTTAACCTCGTAACTTCAGCTTCTACTTCCTTCAGGTTTGCCAGGCTTTCTCCGAGTTTTTCTTCGACCTCTTGCAACTCCTTTCCTTTGGCAGATAATTCAGTTTGGCTCTTGAATAAATCTAACTGAAGCGCTTCGAGCTCGCTTCGGCTTTTGCTTAGCTCAGCTGTCAGAGTAGATATCTGCCGCTGGATATATTTCATGTTAAAAAGGGCAACTCTTACGGCATCGGAGGCAATAGCCATAACAAAAAGCGTTACCAGGGCAATCAAAACACCTGTCACTATGGTGATAAAACGGGACGTGTGCCTGGGCCTCATGCCAAAGAGACTAATCCTCTTCTTGCCCAACTTCATGCCCAAAATATCACCTATATAAGCAACTATTGCACTTGCGACGATCAGGGAAATGACCAATCCCCAGTTAAGCTCACTCAAACTGGAATGCAAAGATCCACCTCCCATTGAAACATACCACTATAACCTGAAATTTGCCACATGCAAATTACGGAAAAAGGCGGGGTTGCTACCCCGCCTTGTGCCCTTAGACGAAAAATAAACTAGCTGGAGAATCTATGCTTCCTTGCTTAATTCGGCCAAAGCCTCTTTTGCAAGAGAAAGGCCACGATCTATCTCCTCAGGCGCTATGTTTAAAGCAGGACGGAACCTCACGGAACGTGTTCCACAGGCAAGCAGGAGGACGTGTCTTTCTCGCATCTTCTTCAAAAATTTGTCTCTCAAATCTGGACAGGGAAAGTCAAAGGCACACATGAGCCCTTTGCCCCTTACGTTCGTAACGAGTTTCGGAAATTCAGCGCCGAGGGCTTGCAATCCATTGAATAGCTGAGGCCCGGCTATGTTCGCAACGTAGTCCAGGATATTATCATCGCGATAGATCTCAAGGTATCTTGTAGACCTCACCATGTCACAAATATTGCCGCCCCAAGTGGAGTTAATGCGACTTGACACGGTAAAGCAGTTTTCTGATACTTCATCTACTTTTGGACCAACCATTATCCCACAAACTTGTGATTTTTTGCCGAAAGCCACCATATCGGGCATAAAGTCGTGATGCTGGTAGGCCCACATCTTGCCCGTAATTCCCATGCCGCACTGGACTTCATCCAAAATAAGCATGAGATCGCACTCATCGCATATCTTGCGCAGCTTCTTGAAAAACTCAGTTCTGAAGTGATTGTCTCCACCTTCGCCCTGAATTGTCTCTATTATGATGGCGCAATAGTCGTCAGGGTCATCCCACAGCAACTTTAAAATCTGGCTTTCAGAGACCTCTTCTTCCCATTTTACGGCCTCTATGTGTTGCTCAAGGGGCCAAATGATCTTGGGATTTAGCACCCTTGGCCAGTCATATTTGGCAAAATACTGATGCTTATTGGGATCGGCAGTGTTCGTCAAAGTTAAAGTATAACCGCTTCTTCCGTGGAAGGAATCCCTGAAGTGTATTACCTTAGTTCCCTTTTTACCATCAATGGCTACGCCTTTGGTTATCTTGCCCTGAGCCAAAAGTTTTCTAACCTTCCAATCCATGGCCACTTTAAGAGCGTTTTCGATGGCTAAAGTTCCATAATCGATGAAAAAGAGGTGATTAAAACCGCTTGGCACGGCTACCTCCGAGAAAGTCTTGACGAATTCCGCCATCTCCACGGTGTAGATATCGGAGTTTGCGACCTTATTAATGGCCGCTCTGAAGATCTTTTCCTTGAACTCGTCATTTGCGAGCTTGGGATGATTCATGCCGAAAGGAGCCGATGCAAAGAAGGTATAAAAATCAAGCCACTTTTCACCCGTGCGTGCATCTACAATCCAACTGCCTTCTGATTTTTCCATATCAATGACTATATTGAAGCCATCGCGCAAGATCCACCTTTCCAACACAGGAAAAACCTCTTCTGGCGTAACAGCCCACCTGACATTAGCCATGCCTATCGCCCCCTGTTATTAAAGTCATCTTTAACTTGCTTGTTGCTTTGGTTTACATTTTAAATTCTAACTTGAAGAGAAAATATATACAAGCAAATTAGGCATGGTTAACTTAGTGTCAAAGCCCCAAAGGCAGTGCCTTAACCAGCATACGATCTATAATTTTGGCGGGATAAAACCGACCTTGTCCGATGCCCGGACATCTACGTCCTTCCCAACTCCAACTGCGAGGGCTTGAAAGGATAGAGGGCCAAAAAGGGTACAATCTGCATTGAAGAGGCCTGACCGGATAGATCTCGCACTTTCCCCAGGCTAAAAACTGGCAGTCCCCGTTTTCTTTCTCTTTAATACTGATCCTGCCAAGTTTTTTGTGTGTGTAAGTTGCCAAGAAAAAGGGCGCTTCAATGCCAAGAAATTCGGCTATTTTCTGTGCTTCTTTCAAATCAAGCCAAATAAAACCGGGCTCGCCGCCGCAACATTTCCCGCACCCAAGGCAAGAAAAATATAAACCGTCATCCCACCATCGTTTATTTTTCTGTTCGCCCATCGTAGTCTGTCGCAATCTCCTCATAAAGAAACTTCCAAAAGCCCACGCCGCCCCTGCTTGAAACTTGTTCGCATACAACATCCAAGGCAATCTCTTCAAGCTGATGAAAAGGGCCTTTAGGATTAGGCCCCAAGGCCCTCGCCACGGCCAGTTGAGACTTACATATCTCTGCTAACAAGAATCCCTCGAAGAGCTGGCATGCATTCTTCAAAGCCTCATCGGCACGATCGCGCTCCTTTGGTTTGTTATTCCTTGACGGGCCTTCAGCTAAGAAAGAACGTTTGATTGGAACATAAATATCGTATGGCATATTACATCACCACTAGTTCCCCGTGAAGGGCCCCGGCATCGTTGATGGCCTGCAGTATAGTTATGGTATCCCGCGGAGTGGCGCCAATCGAATTTAAAGCGTCGACCAAATCCTCAACTGAAGCACTGGCTTTCATCGATACGACTCTTCCTCTTTGTTCTTCTACTACCACTTCGGTTCTTGGCACTACAGCCGTCCGTCCGCCCGCAAAGGGTTCAGGTTGCACGGCTTCCGGCGCCTCGGCGACGGCAACGGTCAGATTGCCGTGTGAGACAGCAACAGCACTTATCTTAACGTTTCCTCCCAATACTACCGTGCCGGTACGCTCGTTTATGACCACCCTGGCCACAGTGTCCGGCCGAATTTCTAACTGCTCTAAAGATGCTACGAAGCTGGCGGGATATTGGGCGTATGCCGGCGGAAAGGCTACTTCCACCCTACCTGCATCGATGGGCAAAGCAATTCGGCCGAATTTCTCATTGATTGAAGAAGCTAAGCGATGAGCGGTAGTGAAATCGGGTTGACGAAGCAGCAAGGTTAGTTTAGAGTCACTCGCATACCCCATGGGGACATCCCTTTCGACAATAGCTCCTCCAGCAATCCTACCTGTAGTTGTGACGTTTTTGGCAACACGAGCCGCCATTCCTTCTGCCGTAAAGCCCCCCACTGTAACGGGACCTTGTGCTACCGCATAAACTCCGCCATTGGCGGCTTTAAGGGGTGTTTGAAGCAATACACCTCCTTCCAAGCTCTTGGCGTCGCCCAATGTGCTCACTAAAACATCCACTGTCTGGCCCGGATTCGTAAAGGGAGGAAGATTGCATACCACCGAGACGGCGGCAATGTTCCTAGAGCGTATCTCTCTCGTACCCAGGGAAAGACCGTACTGCTCTGCCATGTTTCTGATCATGCGCGTGGCCATGCCGGTCCTATCGCCAGTTCCGGGCAGTCCAACTACAAGCCCCATGCCCGTCAACTGGTTACTCCTTGCACCCTCCACCACGGCCAAGTCCTTGACCCTCACCCTTGGCGAGAGTTCTTGCGCGTATACCGCCAAAGAAAGGATACCAATCGGATTTAAAAACCAGAAGACCACTAAGCATACCAAGCATAGGGTTAAAAAACGCCGAAACATTAGATCACACCTTCCCTTTATCCGTTACATTAAAACAGGGCTTGAAGAATCTGCGTAATCAAGCCGGGCTTCTGGACTCTGGACAAAGAGCCCTTCCCTTCCACGAAAAGCTCAGGGTTGGCTAACTTAGTGCTTGATATGGTGTTATTGAAGGAAACGTCAAGTGGTCTTATCACTCCCCTAAGAGTGAGCTTGAGCGTTTCGTCGTGAGTTTTAAGATCTCTGTAGCCCTCTATTACTAAGTTGCCATTGTCCTGGACTTCCGTGACCACGCAACTTATCGTAGTCTTCAGGGAATAATCCCTTTCAGTGCTCGTATCCCCCGACATATCCGTATCTGCCTTCACTCCAAACTCGCGTATGAAATCAAATATACCCGTTCCGTCATCAACGTTATGCTTGATTTCTTTGGTCAAATCGGTGTTGGCCTCGTCATTTGCTCTTATACTTTCTTCAACTATGACCGTGACAATATCTCCAACACGAGATGGCTTGGGATCGGCGTAGAGGTTGGCGCCATCCTGCCATAGCGATTGAGCTTGTGCTGCACTTCCAAAGCTTATAAGAAGAAAGAGCAAAAACAAGGATGCTAAATGTCTTTTCATGAACTTCCCTCCTTCGCCACAACCACCCCATCACCAATGACTTTAGCCAAAACTACACGACGGCTGTCCAGATTGACCACCTTTATGATCTGGCCCAATGCCCCCGAATCCAATGCCCTTGCTATCGCTTCGATCGTAACAGCTCCGGATTTTGAATAAAAACGTACCTTATCTCCCTTTTTGACCAAATAGACAGGCTCGACATCTCGTGCGTAAATGGGTTCACCCGGTTTAAGATAGCATTTTAGCCTTTTTCCCAAAAACTCGTCCGGGGATCCGGCAATGTCTTCGCGTCGACATGTACAAGTCTTAAAATCAATATCATTAAGCGTCAAAACATCGCCATACTCAAGACTAGACATCGCTGTATAGGTAGGTGCTATCCAGTTTATGTCAAAGCGCTTGTAACGAACTGAGCCATCTTTTAGACGAATCTTGACAGATGCTTTTTCAATGCCGGGTTTGACTCTTGCAACTTCAAGTATGTCACCTTCTATACTGTCCTTTGAAGTTATTTTTAGCTTCCAAGGCCACGCAGCCTGACGTCGAATTTCCGCACTATAAGGATCCTCGAGGGAAAAATTTATCTTGTCGGGCATGATAAGGGAAATGGTAATCCCTTGCAATCCCGAGGTTTGAATCGAGTGAAGGATTAAGTCCTTCGTGATGCCATCTTCGTCATGTGGCGTTACGGAAATGTTTGCCACTGCCATGCCATAGCGAGGGTCTCCTGATATCTCTGATATGGCACCCAATTTCACTGACGATGAAGAAGGCAAAATGATAACTTGATCGATCTTTATTGTCACATCCGGGGCAGCAAAGACCGGGCGTGCACCTAAACATGTAAGGGCTAGCAAAAGCACCAGAGAAGATAAAACCCTAAAAGCAGTCTTACCCCACACATACGACATAAATTATCGCCTCAGATTGTTTGCTATGTGCAACAACTCATCCGCCGTTTGTATGGTCTTTGAACTAGCCTCGTAAGCTCGCTGAGAAACTATCATTGCCACCATCTCCTCCACCACCTGAACGTTCGACATCTCCAACGCTCCTTGGCGAAGGGTGCCAATCCCTTCCTCGCCCGGTTCCCCCAATATGGGAAATCCGCTGGCGGGGGTCTCCAAAAATAGGTTCTTTCCTATGGCCCTCAAACCTTGGGGATTGACAAAACGAGCCAGCTCAATTTGGCCAATTTCATCAGGCTCGATATCGCCCGGCTGTCTTGCGTACACTTCACCCGTAGGACTTATAGTGATCTCCACAGTATCTTCCGGAATGGTGATTTGTGGCTCCAGAAGATAGCCGTCAGATGTGACTATTTGGCCTTCCCCATCGATGTGCCAGCTTCCGTCGCGGCTATAGGCAATAGTGCCGTCGGGTAGGGTTACCTGAAAGAAACCGTCGCCTTCTATAGCCAAATCCAAAGGGTTGTCGGTAACTTGCAAATTTCCAGGGCTCATTACGCGGCTTGTACCTACTAGCCTCGTGCCCAAGCCTATTTGTATCCCGGTGGGAATCATCGAATCGGGCTCGACAGGCGCGCCAGGTTCCCTCCCTATTTGATACATGAGGTCCTCAAATTCCGCCCTCATCTTCTTATAGCCTGTGGTATTGACATTTGCAAGGTTATTGGAGATGACGTCAAGGTTAGACTGTTGGGCGATCATACCTGTGGCTCCTGACCACAAAGCACGTATCATCATTATCACCTCTTGCGAAAACTCAAAAAATCAATCACGATCTTCCAAATGTCGTTATCAAAGATCCCGTTTGTTCGTCTTGAATGGTCAAGCTCCGAGCAGACGCCTCGTAGGCCCTTTGGCCCTCTATAAGTCGCACCATTTCGCATATAACGTTGACGTTGGATCTCTCCAGGGCTCCCGGGATAAGACGAGTCACCTCCACTGCCAAGGGTTCGCCCGAAGCGTTGCTTACTTGAAACAAATTTTTTCCGACGTTTCTAAGGTGAGTAGGATCTTGGAAGTCAAACAACTGGATTTGACCTACAACTTCTCCGTCCGCTATGACCGCGCCTGACTCACTGATTTCAACGATATCAGCGTCGCCTACAACTATGGGAGTGCCACCTTCGCCAGCGACGCTTTGACCTTCCTGAGTCACAAGGACTCCGTTAAAGTCGAGGGTAAAATTGCCTGCCCTGGTATAAAATACATTGCCTGCACCGTCTTGAAGGGAGAAAAAACCTCTTCCGGAGATAGCTACGTCAAGGGGATTATCCGTCACTCTGATAACGCCTTCAGAAGCATCTATTGCCGTTTCGGAAAGCACTACGTTGAGACTGGAATTGCCTATGGGCCAGTACATCGCTTTGCCTAAAGGCTCAACAGACTCTCTGCGTTGCACTAAAACCTCGGGAAAGGATTTATTGACCGCAATCCTCCTCTTAAAACCCACGGTGTCGATGTTTGCAAGGTTATTAGACGTTACATCAATTGCTTTTTCCTGAACCAACATCGCCGATGTAGCGCCATATATACCGCGATACATACCAAAAGAGTCCACCTTTCTTTAAAATCTTAAACACCTAACGCCAAGAGCTTGAGCTCTTCTTCAAAGCCGAATAAACAGCCCCGGCCTCTCTTAGGGCATTCAACTCCTCAAGCGCTTTACCTGTACCCAGGGCTACGCATTCCAAGGGTGAATCAGCCACATAAGTATGAATGCCCGTTTGTTCGTATATGAGCTCCGGCAATCCTTGAAGTAAAGCTCCTCCTCCCGTTAGCGCGATCCCTCTGTCAATAATATCGGCAGAAAGTTCCGCTGGCGTTAGCTCGAGTACGCGCCTAATACTTCGAATTATGGATGCAACGATGTCTTCGATTGCCTCTCGGACGTCATCGGTCGTCAACTCAACTTGTCTTGGCAGGCCCAGAACCACATCTCGGCCCTTTACGATCATTGTCCTTGCCTTATCATTTGAAATTTTGCAGCAGTTTCCAATAGATATTTTTAAGGCTTCAGCAGTCTGTGAACCTATTTCCAGGTTATATTTCTTTCGGACATATCTTATTATTGCCTCATCCATAGCATCACCGCCAAGGCGCGGGGACTCGGCAACCACAAGTCCTCCAAGGGAGATGACCGCGATATCGGATGTTCCTCCACCGACATCCACGATCATGTTGCCTCTCGGTTCTTCGATTGCAAGCCCGGCGCCTATTGCCGCGGCCATAGGTTCCTCAATAAGGTACGCTTCTTTGGCTCCGACTTCCAAGGCTGCTTCCAATACAGCCCTTCTTTCGACATCGGTGGCACCCGAAGGCACCCCGATCATCACTCGATGGCGTAAAAACTTATTGATGCCGGACAAAACTTTTTTCAGGAAATGTCGTATCATGGCCTCCGTCATGGTGTAATTGGCGATGACTCCGCTTTGAAGGGGACGCACTGCTACGACGTTACCCGGCGTTCTGCCAAGCATTCTTTTCGCTTCCGAGCCAACGGCCAAAATCTTGTTCGTATTCTGATCTATGGCGACCACCGATGGCTCCCTCATAACCACTCCTTTACCTTTTATGTAAATCAATATCATGGCCGTTCCCAAATCTATGCCTATATCCATGCCCAACACCTACGGCAACCTCCTTCTATCTTTTAAGGCTAAAAACGAAATTGCGGGCGACAGCAATGTACTCCGTGATATTCCAGCGCAATGGGTCATACTGAACCTGCCACAGAAAAAGCCCCTTAGCTGGAGCAGTAAGCCCCGCGTCTTCGCGGGATCCTTCTTCCAAAAGCCTGCCAACATCCGATAAACTTTTACGACCCATTGCTATTTGATCCATTGTACCAATAATAATCCTAACCATGTTCGTCAAAAAAGACCTTCCTGTTATCGTCACCTTTACTGCAAAACCGTCAGTTTCCATCCCAGCCTCAATTATAGTACGTCGCGTATTTGACGGACGATCGGCCTTCCTGCAAAAGGCACCAAAATCGTGACAGCCTTCTATCATCGTTAAAAAGGACCTTGCTTTTTCCATGTCCCAAGCATTTTTGTTCCACCAAAGGTACTTATTTAAATGAGGAAGCCTGGATTCGCCCTTCCATATAAAATAAACATACTTTCTCCAGAGTGCGCTTTTTCTCGCATTGAAATCATTACTTACAGAAGCCACATCGAATACACCAATAGTGGGAGGCAAATTCGCTTGCAGCGCCCTTCGCAGACTTTGCGAATCGTGAGGCCAACACATATCGAAATGAATAACTTGTCCCAGTGCATGGACGCCACTGTCAGTTCTGCCTGCGCATGTTACTTTAACATTTTCTTGATTTAGAATAGATAAAGTTTCTTCCAAAACGGCCTGTACTGTCAAAAGATTCCTTTGTCGTTGAAAACCGTGAAAGGCTGAACCGTCATAGGATATCAACGCAGCATAGCGAGTCAAAGCACCCACTTGTCCAGCACCACCCCGCTTGCACAAGTCAAAAGGACGGTCAACAAGTAAAGCCCATCGGATAAAGTCCAACGTAAGGGTTTCATCCTGCTGCGCCCAATGCCCCCGCGGTAACATCTGGCCTCCATTGCAATGGCCAAGTCGTCTGCCCTCTGAAACACGATGACGAAAAGGGGAACCAGTACAGGTATGAAGGCCTTAAATCTTTTTATGAGGTTCCCGCTATCAAGGTCAGCGCCTCGTGCCAACTGAGCCTTTATTATTTTATCTGTCTCGTCAAGAAGTGTAGGTATGAAACGCAGGGCTATCGTCATCATCATGGCGAATTCATGCGCGGGTACGTGAAAACGCTTAAAAGGCGAAAGCAGGGATTCTATTCCGTCGGATAATTCAATGGGGCTCGTTGTCATCATGGTTATATTGGCAAATAATATTAAAAACAAAAGCCTCAGTCCCATCTTAATGCTGGCAGCGAGACCTTCTTTTGTTATGGATATGAAGAAAATCCTGAATAATTCTTCACCGCTGGCAAATAACAAATTTATTAAGACTGTGAAAATTATCAATATCAAGACCGGTTTTATTGAGGCCATAATCGTCTTTAACGAAAGCTTACTCAAAGCACTTATCGCGATTAGAACGACAAACCACAAAAAATATGGCCAAAGGGAAGTGCTCGCAAGAAAAACGGAGGTTATCAATGCTATGGCACTTAAGATCTTGGCCCTTGGATCTAATGAATGCACAAAAGATTGGGTTGGGACGTATTGCCCTAGAGACAGGTGTTCTAAGAAAGGCATGAAGACACCTCTTTTTCGATGTTCTCTAGTAAAATATCTTCCCTCCATGTAAGGGGGACATTTAAACCCGCTCGCCGCAAATGCAGCGCAAATTCCAAAATATCCGGAAGCACAAGGCCCTTTGCCGGCCTATCGATGAGATCCTCGACAACTTCGCCGGGAGGTCCGCATAATTTCTTTCGTCCATCTTCAAGTATTAACAATCTATCGCAATAGTCAAGAACCATCTCAATATCATGGGTGATTTGTACTATGGCCACACCTCTGCCTTTAAAGGCTTCAAGAACGGAAAACAAACCTTGTCTGCCCTTAAAGTCAAGCCCGGCCGTTGGTTCATCTAAAACCAGATAGGAAGGTTCGGTCACAACGATGGACGCTAAAGCCACTTTTCTTCGCTGCCCTCCAGACAGCTCAAAGGGGTTTCTTGAAAGCACCTCTTCATCGAGATCAAAGATCTCCAAGGCTTCCTTTATCTTTCTGAGAGCCTCCTCCTCGGGAATGCCAAAGTTCTTGGGAGCATACATCATCTCCTCCAAAACAGTCTCCGCAAAAAGCTGATGTTCTGGGTATTGGAAGGCAAGACCAACCTTACGTCGCACTGATTTAAGATGAGGAGCCTTGGGATAAAGCTTCAATCCATCCACGAAAACCTCGCCTTGAGAGGGAAACAGCAATCCGTTAAGCATTTGAGCCAAAGTGGTCTTTCCGCTACCGGTATGCCCCACTATGGCCACCCATTCTCCCGATTCAACAGAAAATGAGACGTTACTAAGCGATACCGTCTCCAATGGAGTATCTTTATGATATATATAACTGACGTCACGTACCTCTATCGACATAACTTTTGCACCACATTTTCAGCCATATCTTCAGCACGAGGAAAAACCTCATCATCAAGGAGGCCCCTTGTCTTAAGATCCCGACAGAACCTGAAGATAGCCGGTTCCTTTATTCCAAACTCTACCAGTTTTGAGTCCTCTAAAACATCACCTAATCTTCCATAGAAGGTTAATTTACCCTGTCCAAGTACGGCAACGTAATCTGACATTAAGATCTCTTCTACTCTATGGGTAATCGTGACTACTGTCATGCCACCGTCATGCAGTTTCTTTAAGACCTCCATCAAATCTCTTCTGCCTTCAGGATCCAACATGCTAGTGGCTTCATCCAAGACTATGCACTTAGGTTTCATGGCCAGCGCTCCTGCAAGGGCCAAACGCTGTTTTTGGCCGCCTGAAAGAGCATATGTGGGTTTTTGCGCAAATTCAGCAAGGCCAGTCACGTCCAATGCCCAATTGACGCGCCCTTTTATTTCCTCGCTTGATAACCCGAGGTTTTCTGGACCAAAAGCCACTTCTTCTTCTACTACGGAAGCCACGATTTGATTTTCAGGATTTTGAAATACCATGCTCACGTTTTTTCTTATTTCCCAGTGCAAAGATGAGTCTTTCGTGTCATTTCCCAACACGAAACAAACGCCCCGCGTTGGCAGTAGCAGGGCGTTTAAATGTTTCGCCAGGGTAGACTTACCCGATCCGTTATCCCCAACGACCGAAACCCACCATCCGGCTTCCACGTCCATTGTTATTCCCGAAATGGCAGGTCTCTTTGTATCGGGATAATAAAACGTTACATCCCGTAAAGAAAAAATCCTCTCTTTGCTCATATTTAATTACTGAACAAACTCGATGATCGCTCTCGGGGCAGCGTCTCCCTTACGATAACCTAACTTCACTATTCTGGTATAGCCTCCCGGGCGATTGGCATAACGAGGCGCCAACTCATTGAACAACTTCAATGTCGCCTCTTTGTTTCGCAATCTAGATATGACGATTCTTCTGTCATGCAAACTTCCGCCCTTAGCTCGAGTTACCAACTTTTCCACGAATCTCCTAAGCTCTTTGGCTCTCGGCAACGTGGTTTCTATGCTTTCATGAACGATAAGGCTTGCTGCCATGTTTATGAGCATCGCATTTCTATGAGCGCTGTAGCGCCCAAGCGTCCTAGAGCGTACCCGATGCCTCATCCTTTACTCCTCCTTGCCTTTGTTTTCACCTGAATCGTTTCCGGTGTTGTCATCCTTTTGACCCTTGCCCTCCTTTGATTCTGCCTTGATAGAACTCAAAGTCAGGTCAAAGGCCCCAAGTTTTTCTTCTATTTCCTTTAATGAAATCTTTCCTAGGTTGCGAATCTTCAAGAGATCTTCTCTCGTGTATTGGATCAAATCTCCGATTGTACGAATACCCGCACGAAGTAGACAGTTCTCGCTCCTAACAGACAGTTCCAGGTCGCGAATGGGCCGTGATAGCAAGGGGTCCACTTCCTCTTCTTCGGAGAGTGCCTGCAATGCCCCAACTTCCTC
Source organism: Synergistaceae bacterium (assembly GCA_012518015.1). Classification (GTDB taxonomy): domain Bacteria; phylum Synergistota; class Synergistia; order Synergistales; family Acetomicrobiaceae; genus Acetomicrobium. Next base: position 5,209 of record JAAYTM010000031.1, on the reverse strand, counting down.
TGGAGCAGACGGTTTCTTCACCAAGAGAGAAGCAATGTGGCTGAAATACTGATTTAATATCTTAACTGACTCGAGAAAGGCCTTCGTAGGTGCTATGGTTTCGTTAGTCCACAATTCAACCAGCAAGCTCTCGTAATCCGTACGCTGACCGACCCTTGCGGCGCTAATGCTATAATTAGCCCTCAAAACCGGCGAGAACACCGCATCTATTAACAACACGTCCACGGGCAGATAGTTAGGCCTGGGCCTGTCCATGGTAAAGTAGCCAACGCCTCGTTCCACGTAAAGGTCCATGCCTAACTTATGACCTTCTTCCAAGGTGCATATATAGGCCTCAGGATTCGGAAACTCCACCTCGCTGTCGGGAACTACATCTGCGGCAGTCACGATCTTTGGCCCCTGCGCCTCGAGCCTGAGTATTCGCACCTCTTCGCTATGTGATATAACAGCCAGTTTTTTGATATTTAAAATAACCTCTAAAACGTCCTCTACTACGCCGGGCACTGTGCTGAACTCGTGCAATACGCCATCTATTCTAATGGCAGAAACAGCAGCTCCCGATATGGACGACAGCAAAACGCGCCTAATGGCGTTCCCTAAAGTCACGCCATAACCCCTTTCCAAGGGTTCTATCCTTATTCGCCCATAACCCGAACTGCATTCTTCAATATTAATATCCGGCACAACGCGTTCCAAACTAATCCTCTCCTTAATAATTATCGAGCGTAGAACTCGACGATGAGCTGCTCGTTGACAGGAACATCAATTTGCTCTCTCGTTGGAAGGGATATTACTCTCCCCTCCATGCGTTCCGCCTGCAATTCCAGCCATTCGGGCGTGGTTCGAGCCGAAGCTACCTCCAGGTTTTCTTTGATTATGGGTATATCTCGGCTCTTTGAGGCAATTCCTATGACATCGCCCACTTTTACCAAAGCGCTTGGTATATCTAACCTCTTGCCATTAACTGTTATATGGCCGTGAGAGACCAACTGCCGAGCTTGCGCTCTGCTTGAGGCAAAGCCAAGACGATAAACTACGTTGTCCAAACGTCGCTCTAGCAATTGAATAAAATTATGGCCTTTTTGCCCAGCCATCCTGCTCGCATTCTCAAAGAACCTCTCAAATTGTCTCTCAGTCATGCCGTACATTCTCCTGAGTTTTTGCTTTTCGTGCAATCGGAGTCCGTATTCACTAAATTTTCTGCGTCTATGGCTGTGTTGCCCTGGAATAGTGTTCCTTCGCGCTATGGCACATTTCTCCGAATAGCATCTATCGCCCTTTAAGAAAAGTTTAACTCCTGCCCTGCGACACAATCTGCAGGAAGGACCTGTATATCTGCTCATATCGTGATCTTTCCCTCCTTCGACTCCAAACTAAAATTATACTCGTCGTCGCTTTGGAGGACGACACCCGTTGTGCGGAATTGGGGTGGCATCCTTTATCATGTTTATTTGAAGACCTGCCGCCTGCAGGCTTCTGATGGCCGATTCTCTGCCGGGCCCGGGGCCTTTAACTATAACATCAACCTCAACCACTCCGTGATCTTGTGCCTGCTTTGCGGCTGTTTGAGCTGCCATTTGAGCAGCGTAGGGAGTGGATTTACGCGTTCCCTTAAAGCCAACCGTTCCTCCCGATGCCCACGCGATAACACCGCCTTGTTTATCGGTTATGCTAATGATCGTGTTGTTAAAAGTGGAGTGGATACGGGCAACGGCATAATTTATATTCTTTCTTTCTTTTCTCCTCGTGCGCCTCTTGGTGCTTTTAGCCACTCAATTTCCCTCCTTAAATAATAACTTCTCTTACTTCTTCATTGTGGCTTTTTTCTTGCCAGCAATAGCCCTCCTAGGGCCTTTTCGGGTACGAGCGTTCGTTCGAGTGCGCTGTCCCCTGACAGGAAGACCCAATCGATGCCTCAGTCCTCGGTAACAACCGATATCCATCAATCGCTTGATGTTGGCACTGACTTCACGCCTAAGGTCTCCTTCGACCTTATAGTTGTTCTCTATCTCCCTTTGTAATTTATTGATCTCTTCCTCGGTAAGATCTTTCACCCTGGTGTCCGGATTAATACCGGTGGCAGCCAGGATATTTTTTGCTGAAGGAAGGCCTATTCCATAAATATAGGTCAATGCTATTTCGATTCTCTTATCTCTGGGCAAATCAACCCCTGCTATTCGAGCCATGCTCGATTACCTCCTTACACCCTGTCGTTGTTTATGTTTCGGATCTCTTTTACATATTATCCATACCCTTCCGTGGCGTCGAATAACCTGACAATGCTCACAGATAGGTTTCACAGAAGGTCTGACTTTCATTATTCTACTTCCCCCTTTAAAGCTACTTATATCTATATACAATTCGCCCTCTTGTCAAGTCATAAGGCGATACTTGAACCAGGACTTTGTCTCCCGGCAAGATTCTTATGAAGTGCATTCGCATCTTACCCGAGACATGAGCTAGCAATATATGCCCGTTTTCAAGCTCCACCTTAAACATTGCATTAGGCAACGGCTCAAGCACCGTACCCCGTAACTCGATGACATCTTCCCTCGCCATGCGCGCTGACCTACCCCCTCTTAATTAGAACCCTTCTTTTCGTAGTACACCAACAATTGTTGGTGTATCCACTCATCGCTAATCTCACGATTATCTTCCAGACGCTCCTTCAATTCGCGTAAGTGCCAATTGGTAGCCTGAAGATGTTTAGGGTTTTTTGGCTTCGGGCGGGTTATGGAACGGTGCTTGCCGTCAGCCACATAAACCCGATTATTCAATGCATCCTTGCCTATTATTACATAAAATGTGCCCTTATCCTTTCCTTTTTTAGAGATGACGACCCTGCCTATTTCAAAATCCTCGAGATCCAAGATCGTCACTCCCACGGTGTAAGTATGACTCCGCCATCCTCGGTAATAAGCACGGTATGCTCAAAATGTGCCGCGTCTGAGTGATCGGCCGTGGCAACGGTCCATCCATTGTCTAAAACGATTACTTCCTCGTTTTTCCCCGCTATTACCATTGGCTCTATGGCGAGGGTAAAGCCGCTTTTAAGCACAATCCCGTCACCCTGTCTCCCAAAATTTAGAACTTGGGGCGCCTCATGAAGGTTTCTTCCTATGCCATGCCCGGCGTAATCTCGAACAAGCCCATAATTCTGCGAAGTTACGAAATGCTCAATGGTATATCCCACATCACCTAATGTGCTACCGGCCTTTGCTGTTCTTATAGCTCTATATAAAGCCTCTTTCGTCACCTCAAGCAGTCTGGCTCTGCTTGCGCTCACGCTTCCAACAGGATAGGTGCACGCGGCATCGCTAAAGTAACGCTCAAAACAGGCACCTACATCTATGCTTACAATATCTCCTTCCATTAATATCCTGTTCGGATCTGGAATGCCATGAACTATCTCGTCATTGATTGAAACACAGATGCTCCCCGGAAAAGGACAGGGCGCGCCCGGGAAAGAATAGCCTTTGAATGCAGGAACTCCGCCGCTTTTAGTTATCATCTCCTCAGCCCTGACATCTAAGCTCCTGGTATCCACTCCAGGTCTTATGAGGTCATTCATGAGCTTTAATACATCTGCTACAATCAATCCAGCTCGTTTCATTCTCTCGATTTCCCATTTTTTCTTAATTCGAATCATCTTTACCTCCACATAAACCTTCGATGGCGCGCAAAACTTCATCGCTCTCCAAAGAAGCATCGACAGCGATGAGATTGCCTTTATCTTTGTAATAAGCCAGCAAGGGAGCTGTTTCTTTTTCGTATACCTTTAGGCGCTGTCTTACGACATCGGGCTTATCGTCATCGCGCTGCACCAACTTGCCGCCACAATTTTTGCAGCAATCTTCACTCGGGTAATCTTCGTTGTAGACATTATAAATCGCATTGCAGTTGGGACAAACCCGCCTACCTGACAGACGTCGCACCAACGTTTCTTCGTCGGCATCGAAGAACACGACAGCATCAAGTACAATCCCTTCGAATTTCAAAAGCTCGTCCAGGGCCTCCGCTTGTTTGACCGTTCTGGGAAACCCATCTAAAATAAAACCTTTTTTAGAGTCTTCTTTCTTAAGCCTTCTTCTAACCATTTCTATGATCAATTCATCGGGCACTAAACGACCAGAATCCATATAAATTTTGGCCTCTTTGCCCAACTCAGTTTCATTTCTAACGTGTTCGCGCAGCATATCGCCCGTCGATATATGTGCTATTCCGTATTTAGCAGCCAGCTTAACCGCTTGGGTTCCCTTTCCCGCGCCAGGTGGACCTAAAAATATCATGCGCAACTTCCTTCCTCCTTAATCACGTTAATTACAGTCGAAGTATTCCGCCTGCTTTCCCCTTCCGCCTCACAAGGCCCTCGTAATGGCGCATGAGCAACTGGGCCTCGATCTGTTGGACGGTTTCCAGCGCTACGCCAACAACGATCAACACTGCAGTGCCTCCAAAGTAAAAAGTGGTTATACCAAGCATTTGCGTCAATAACGAAGGAAGTAGGGCAATGACTGCAAGAAATATCGCACCCCCAAGGGTAACTCTGGACAATACCCTTTCAATGTAATCTGCTGTAGGCCGACCTGGCCTGATGCCGGGGATGAAGCCTCCATATTTTTTGAGGTTATTGGCTACCTCTATGGGGTTAAACACGACGGCCGTGTAAAAGTAAGTAAAAAAGATAATTAATAGCACGTAAAGAATCATGTAAATCGGACTGCTTGGAGAAAGTACCTTAGATATAGTTTGTGCAAAACTGGCAGAAAAAAATCTCGCAATGGTAGTAGGAAACAGCAAAACGGAAGAAGCAAAGATTATCGGGATTACCCCTGCACTATTAACCCTTAAAGGTATGAACGTAGATTGGCCACCGTAAATCTTATTTCCGATGACTCGTTTAGCGTATCGAACAGGCAAACGCCTTTGGCCTTCTTGAAGTATGATACAACCAGCGATGACTACTATCATGATAGCACCAGCTATTATCAGAGTGAGAAAGTTCATTTCACCAGCACGAAGCAAGACGAATGTCCTAACAACGGACTCCGGTACGCGCACAACAATCCCGGCAAAAATCAAAAGCGATATCCCATTGCCTATGCCGTGATCGGAGATCATCTCTCCAAGCCACATGACAGCTATAGAACCTGCGACAAGCGTAATGACGGCGACCAGTACAGAAACACCGCTCACATAAATGATGTTC
>JAAYTM010000174.1 GCA_012518015.1 Synergistaceae bacterium | reverse complement strand
TACTCTCTCAAACCAAGCTTTGTGTATGTATATAAACAAAAGATTAGGTGGGTCCCCGAATTTTCCTCATTCTCAGCCTTTGAATGCAACAAATTCGAATAATGCAGTTTATTATACGATCCCTCGGGTTCGTTATAGTTGCGGTCAGCACATTCCTTAGAACTATAAGAAAATCTTATAAAAACATAAGATTAATAAATTTGACAAATGCATATTTACAAAAATATAATTTTAATGCGGATACTTTCATTATTTTATCATATTGAAAGGAGGTTCTAGAAAAATGCAGAAGGATAAGACGAAGGGAAAAGAAGGCAATTTGACCAAAATAATCGGAGTGACCGCCGCTATTGTACTCTTTGCGCTCGTTTATGCCCTCGTGCCTGTTTCGGAAAGTGGCCTGAAACCCGAAGGCAAAGCTGCTTTAGCTGTATTTCTTGGCGCTTTCGCATTATGGATTTCTGAACCATTTCCCACGTATGTAGTTGCTTTTGTTACTATGATTGCCTTGATATTAACTAATGCATGGGATCAAAAAAGCGTTCTTGGCGTTTTTGGATACGATGTAATTTGGTTAATGGTGTGTGCTTTCATATTAAATTCCGCAATGCAAGTTACAAAACTAGGTAAGAGAATAGCTTTGGCTATTGTCACGAGGTTTGGACAAACTGCGAAAAGCGCTATTCTGGCAATGATCGTAGTGAACTTCGCCATTTCATTTTTAATCCCCTCAACGACAGCCAGGGCAGCTTTAATGCTTCCCATTGCCATCACGCTTGCTAACATTTATAACGCCATACCCGGAGAGAGCAACTTCGGAAAATTGCTGATGCTGGTTAATATGCAAAGCAATGAAATTTCAACGAGTGGTATACTTACCGCAACATCGGCAAACGTCATGGCAGTTAACTTCATCAAAGAAGCAACAGGCGCACAAATATACTACTCAACCTGGCTCATCGCTGCAATGCCAATAGCCATTGTGACCACCATAATTGGTTATTTCGTTGGGCTAAAGCTATTTCCACCAGAAATTGAAAAAGTAAGCAGCGAAGCTCTCGCTAACATGGAAAAGGAAATGAAAGACTTAGGTCCAATGGATGCCAATGAGAAAAAAGCTCTTACCATATTTCTCATCACTTTGTTTTTGTGGTGCACTGACAGGTGGCATATGGCAATGTTCCATAGACAGATTGATCCCACTCTAGCTGCAATGATAGGTGCGACTTTATGTTTGCTTCCTGGGATCGGCGTTATAAAGAAATGGGGCGACGTAAAAATACCGTGGGACCTTATGCTTTTCAGTTGCGGAGCTTACGCCGTGGGCATGGCATTGGATAAGACTGGGGCTGCATCTTTTATTATCAATAGTATTTTATCGAGAATTAATTTAGTCAATGTTACCTTCTTTAAGATTTACGCAGTTGTAATGTTTATTGCTCTCTTTTCACACATAATATTCACGAGCAAAATTGTTAGAATTACCATACTTGCTCCCACGGTTATAGCCTTTGCTAAAGAATTAGCACCAGTGCTAAATGCCGATCCTACCAAATTAGTCATCGCCCTTACGCTCCCTGTCGCTTTTACTATCTGTTGGTGCATTACGCTTCCTCCACAGAGTAAACCTAACCTCATATACTACTCCAGCGGATTCTATAAGGTAAGGGATCAACTTTTGCATGGCCTGATCATCGACGGGATAGGTTACTTGATGTTCCTTGTGGCCGGGTTAACCTGGTTCAAAATAGTTGGCATTGGAATATAATCACGCCCAAGGGGTGACACCATGGGAAAGTTCATAGAAACCTCCGAAATTTTGGCTAAGGCTATTGAAGAAGCTTATATGCGGGGTGAAAGCGACTATTACATGAAGCCTCTTGTTTTAAAGAATGCAGATGGCAAATCAATTGGGTTAATAAATGATGGTGACTCGGTTGTTTTTTGCTGTAAAAGAGGCGAACGGGAAATTCAGCTTACAGATTGCTTTGTTGAGCCCGAGTTCACCTATTTTGAGAGGAAAAATTTCTCGAACCTTTTTTTCGTTCTCTTTACCCTGTATCACTCTAAATACGTATCTTTAAATCTTCCAATTGCATTCAAATTCGAAACTGTTTCAAACACCCTCGGGGAGGTTATTTCAAGATCCAAACTAAAACAATTAAGAATAGCCGAGTCTGAAAAATTTGCCCATGTAACCTTCTTTTTCAACGGCGGGGAAAACATAGTTTTTCCCTTGGAGGATGACGTAAAAATACCATCCCACAGGGGCATCCCTTACGAGAAAATACCATTACTAAAACTTTCCGAAGTATCTGCAAGACTTATTGAGGAAATAAATAAAGACAAATACAATTTCATACTAGCAAATTTTGCCAACGGGGACATCATAGGTCATACTGCTGATTTCGATGCCAAAGTAACATGTGTTAAGGGAATAGACAAAACGCTTGAAGATGTAGTAACAGCCGCGATTAAACAAAAGTATACAGTAATGATCACAGCAGACCACGGTGTTCTTGAAGTCGGTTACAAAGACGATGGGAGACCTAACGTCAGCCATACTACAAACCCTGTTCCCTTCTTACTTATTGACACTCGGGCTCAAAATATTTCTCTCAAGGAGGGAAGACTTGCTAACGTAGCTTCAACCGTCCTTGTCTCTATGGGTATAGAGCCACCTGAAATTTTTGAAAAGAGCCTTTTTCGAGCGCGTACAGCAATTAACCAGCGCAAGGTACTTTTAATAGTGTTAGATGGTTGGGGCATTGGTAAGGAAGACTCAAAAAACCCAATATACGTCGCCGGTGCCCCTTTTTACAACAGACTTTTGCGAGAATATCCGCATACAATCCTCAAGGCCTCGGGC